>JALSIL010000044.1 GCA_026990095.1 Lysobacterales bacterium | reverse complement strand
TTTTAAAATAGTTGTTGTTTTGGACTCTATGACTAATGGCACTGGTAATAAGTTTAAAAGTAAATATAATGTACGTAATTATTAGTTTAGTTGATTGATGATTCTTAATTCCACTACGTGACCTTAATGGCAATACTTTCTCTCTCTCTTTATCATTAAGGTCACACTAATTAATAAACAATGTTTCTCGGTTTTGTTTTGTTTTAAAAGATTTGATTTCTTCTGCATGAGAAATCAAATAATCAAGTTCATCTAAGCCATTGATTAAACAATGTTTAAAGAATTCATTTAAAGTAAAGTCTAGGATTGTATTACCTGAAACAATGGTTTGCTCGTCAATATTAATTTCAATCTCGATTTGGGAATCTGTGGCTTTTTGCATTAATTTATCGATAACTTCTTGCGGTTGTTCTATTAAGAGTAATCCATTTTTATTAGCGTTGTTGGTAAAAATGTCAGCAAAACTTGGAGCGATGATGGCATCAACCCCCAATTCTTTTATTGCCCAAACAGCGTGTTCGCGAGAAGAGCCACAACCAAAATTCGAACCCGTTAATAAAATGGGGGCACCTTTGTATTTTTCTTGGTTAAGTACAAAATCTTTATCTGCACGCAAGCGAGTAAAAGCATGTTTACCATATCCTGTTTGTGAGGTACTGGTTAAATATTGAGCAGGGATAATAATATCGGTATCAATATCAGTCATATTCAAGGGTATGGCTTTGCCAATAATATGTTTTATGGCTTTCATGCGATTTCTCCATCTGTATTAAAGTAATCAGTAGGTGACACAATTTTACCAGCAATAGCACTGGCTGCAACGGTTGCAGGAGAAGCTAAATGGGTCATGCTGCCTGTGCCTTGTCGCCCGACAAAATTACGATTGGTTGATGAAATGCACCGAGAACCAGGTGGAACTTTATCGTCATTCATGCCCAAACACATGGAACAACCGGGCATTCTAAACTCTGCACCTGAGGCATTTATAATGTCAATTAAACCTTCTTTTTGTGCCTGAGCCATAACTTGTTCTGAACCAGGAACAACGTAAAAGGTCATGTGTTTAGCAATTTTTCTACCTTTTAAGATTGCTGCAGTTACGCGCATGTCTTCAATGCGTCCATTGGTGCAAGAGCCGACAAATGCCCAATCCAACTTAGTGTCTTTAATCGGTTGGTTAAGAGAAAGTTTGACATAATCCAATGCTTTAGTGGTCATGTCATCGTTATTATTTGGTATATTTTGATTTATCTCAATGGCTTGTTGAGGATTTGTTCCCCACGAAACCATCGGATTGAGTTTATTGACATCAATTGCAATGAGTTTATCATAATCACAACCCTCATCACTTCTTAAACTGTTCCAATAGTTGAGTGCATCGTTCCATTTATCGGTTGGAGCGTATTTTTTGCCTTTAAGGTAAGCATAAGTCGTCTCATCTGGAGCTATCAAACCCGCAACAGCGCCACATTCGATACTCATGTTGCACAAAGTCATGCGTGCTTCCATACTCATTGAGTCAATGGCAGAACCCGTGTATTCAATAATGTGTCCATTAGCTCCGCCAATACCGATGGTGGCAATGAGTTTCATCACCGCATCTTTAGCCGAAAGCCCAGCTCGAAATTGCCCATTAAATTCCACTTTCATGGTTTTGGGTTTATTCATCAACAAACAACCACTGGCAAAAACATGCCCAACCGTGGAAGTACCAATACCAAAAGCAATCGCTCCAAATGCGCCATGAGTGGCGGTGTGGGAATCACCACAAACAATGGTCATTCCAGGCTGAGTGATGCCCAGTTCAGGCCCAACAACATGAACAATACCCTGATGTTGCGAATCCATATCATAAAAGGGCACATTGAATTCTTTGGTATTATCCCGCAGTTTTTGCACCTGTGCTTTTGCCATCTCATCAAATATTTCATGGCGATTTTTACGTGTAGGAATACTGTGATCAACCGTTGCCAATAAAGACTTGGTATCAAAAACGGGTAAATTTCTTTCCCGTAAGGTGTCAAAAGCTTGAGCAGAAGTGACTTCATGCACAAGGCAAAAATCAATAGCTAAAATAGCAGGGTGCCCTGGGTTTTGTTTAACGATATGGTTTTGCCATACTTTGTCGATGATATTTTGTTTCATGGTTTTCTCTTCTTTTGTCATTCCCATGAAAATGGGAATCCAGTGTTAAAATAAACTGGATCCCCGCTTTCGCGAGGATGACGAATATTATTATTCTATATGTATCTTAGTCTTAACTGAATTAGCAATAAAGCATTGTTCATGCGCCTGGTGGTGTATCTTGTCAGTTTGTTCCTTGGTTGGCTGTTTTTCACCTGAAAAAACAATCCTTGGTTTTAATGTCACATCGGTCATGGATATTTTTTTATCCTTATCCAATTGCATAATACCTGTGGCATAGTCCGTGTAATTTTCAATGACAAAACGCTTTTTGGCAGCTATGGATAAAAAGAACAACATGTGGCAACTGGAAATGGATGCGATAAAGGCTTCTTCTGGATCAACATTGGCTTCTATAGAATGGGGCAGTGGTACCACATGTGGTGAGGATGAAGCTTGGACTATTTCTCCTCCATCAAATTCCCAAACATGAGCGCGTGAATATTTGTTGTCAATGAATTTGTCATCACTCTGGCGTTGCCATTTAATTATTGCGCAGTATCGTGACATTAAACCGCTTTTTTATTAGCAATAACAGCATAATTTAAATGCACTATGGCGCGATTAACGGCATTAACCAAAGCTTTAAGTGCGGAGACTTCAATATCAATATCCTGTCCAATACCTGTGTACAATTCATTGTTGTGTGAAATGCTTATGGATGAAATGCTTAATGCTTCTTCCCCCTTGTCTTTGGATTGAGAACGAAAGGATTCAATGCTGATTGGTGATAAATAATCTTCCAAAACATGATGCAAAGCCGTTAATGCGGTGCCACCGACTTTGCTTTTGGCGTTGATGGTTTTTTCTTCGCCTTGGAAAGTTCCATCAATACATATTTCGGTAATTTGCGCTCGTTTGCGGTATTTATAGGTATTAATTTTGATAGGCGAACGGTAAGCAAAATAGGCTTGCATGAATTCCGTATCGGTTAAACCCTTGCGTCGATTGGAAAAGTAATCTTTGATAAACTGCGTTACTTCAATTTTTTCACTGTTTTCACACTTATATCCGTGTTCTTTGATAATGGATTGGGCGTGATTACTGCCACTTAAAGGGCCAAACACAAAGCTAATTTCCTTGCCGACCTCTTTTGGATCAAAGGGTTGGTAAGCTTGTGGGTTTTTGAGGATGGCATTGGTGTGACCGCCAGAGGTGTGTCGAGCCGCATTTTCTCCACTAATGGGCCAATGTGCCTGTCGCGGCAACATGTGCGTAGCAACAAAGTCAGAAATGTCCTTGATATAAGCCGTATGGATGGCGGTGTGAAAGTTTTTGCCAAGGCTGTTGTTGTAACCAAAGGCTTTTAAATACATAATGCACTGTTCTAAGGAGACATTGCCAGCACGTTCGCCAATGCCATTGAAACAACCCTCAATTTGGGTCACTGGCCCATCAAAAATAGATTGCATCGTGTTAGTCAATGCCAATCCATAATCGTTATGGCAATGCGCTGACCAAGTTATGTTTTTATCGGCATAACGTTGTTTCATTATCTCGGCGTGACGTTTCATTTTATTGACAAAAAATTCTTCTCCTTGCAAATAACAAGCACCACCAATGGTATCAGGGCAGTTAATGATGGTTGCACCTGCTTTGATGGCGGTATCAATGACATCGGTAACAAAATCAAAAGTATCGCCCATGCGTGAATAACCTTCGGGTGAAAATTCCACTTCGCAACCCGCATCTATTGCCATGCGAATGAATTTGTCTAAGTCTTTGTGGATTTGTTTATGGTTATTGGCGTAGTTTCCCAATGACGCTTGCATTAACTCAGGGTCTACAGGCAAATAAACATGCATTCGTGCCCTTTGAGTTGGAATTAAGCTTTTGAGAGATTCGATGGTGGTAATAACTTGTTCTTCACGCATTTGGCATAACGCCGCGACCTTTGGAGAAGATTCCATTTGCGCATACATCTGTGCAATGCTTTCGACGATTTTATAATCTTCGCGACTGGCGGCTGGAAAACCCGCTTCCAAGATGTCAATATTAACTTGAGACGCTAATTTTGCGTACTCAAGGTTTTGCTCAAAACTCATTCCTGCACCAGGGCATTGTTGCCCATCACGCAATGTGGTATCGAAAATTTTGACTTGTTTGCTTGTTGCTTTCATGCTTCTCTCGTGTTGTTTTAACTTATAAAATATTGGGTGAATATCCTAAAAAAACCTTTTAGGTGGGTGCAGTCCTATAGATTGACTGCTAGATAAGTCGTAAGAGAAGAAGAGATAATAATAAACCCAAGGCAGATAATTGCACAAAAGAAGAGGCAATAGTGTGTTTCATGATTTTGGTTTGATTGTTCATTGTCCGCATAAAGTAACAATAAAAATTTATTCTATCAAGTAGTTTTTGAAATTTGATGAATAAATTTTTGAAATAACTCTTTTTGTGAGATTTGATGTTCGTTTATTACCGTTAGACTGTTGTATGATTTTAGATTGTGCACAAACAGACCATCTTTCAATTCAAAAGATTCATCTTCATTAAAATGTGGGGTGGTTTGGTTGCCACAACTGGGGGATTTGCTTTTGAGAATGAAGCCTTTAAACTGTTTAAAGCGTTGTTCATTTTCTTTAAACCAGTTATTGAATTGCTCAGTAAAATCTGTTTTGTGGTTGTCCACCTGCACCAGTCTGGTATCGCCATCAATGATACGCATTTGGATGGCTGGACGAGGGATACTCATGCCCATTTCCACTTCTGGGCAAATAGGTATGAGTTGGTAAACTTTTGGGTCAAAATACTTTGCTAAATCAGCAAATTTGTCTTTGCCATCGTAGCGGACTTTTTGACCCAAAAGGCAGGCACTGACACCGATTTTAACCCTTGTCATATTTGCTTTTTTTATCAGGAAATAAAATATTCAAGGGTTTAGACAGGTCATTAGAAAAAACCATTCGCACATGTGATCGCTTGAGTTGTCTGGGTTCTTTGACACCACAAGAGTGCGCAATAACACCGACTTCTTTTATCATGTGTTTGGCAAAGTTCGCTACGCGTTCGGTTTTGTTCTCGACCACTAAGCCTTTGTGTAAATCCGGATCATGTGTTGTAATTCCTGTTGGGCAGGTATTTTTATTGCATTTTAGGGCTTGTATACAACCCAATGAAAATAAAAATCCACGGGCATTGTTGATAAAATCAGCGCCAGCACATAAAGCCCAAGCAACCTCCGCAGGTGTGATTAATTTGCCCGAGGTAATGATGCGGATTCGGCTCTTTAAACCGTATTCGTCGCGTAAATCCACCAACATGGGTAAGGATTCTTTAATGACCATGCCGACATCATCCATTAAGGATTGTGGTGCAGCACCAGTGCCGCCGTCACCTGAATCGATTGTAATAAAATCAGGGGCTGATTCAATACCACGTTTACGAATTTCGGTAAATAGTTCATGCAGCCATTCATCGTTGCCCATGACCATTTTAAAGCCCACAGGTAGACCGCTGGCATCTCGAATTTTATTTATCATATCTAACAATTCGTGGGCATTCTTGATTTCTGGGTGACGATTAGGGCTTATGGATGCTTGTCCTACTGGAATACCACGAATATTAGCAATTTCTTCTGTTACTTTAGCAGCAGGTAGAATACCGCCTTTTCCTGGTTTTGCTCCT
>JALSIL010000043.1 GCA_026990095.1 Lysobacterales bacterium | reverse complement strand
GTCCATAAATTGAACAGCAGACCTAGAAAATGTTTGGGATATAAAACACCTTATGAGATTTTTGAGAAATTAACTGGAATAAACATGAATAAATCAAAGGAGTTGCACTTATGACTCGAATTCAGCTCCTATCAAAAAATTGATTGTGAATAAAATTGTTTTTCTTAATAGATTGGTTTATAGATGACTGTCCTTTGTATACTTCTTAGTGCATTGGGGTGAAAAAGTGCACGTTGCTATTTCAAACCCAGAGAACAAACTTATATTCAAATCAATAAGAGAACTGCAACCTTATCATTCGTGGGAACGAGGTCAAAATGAAAATGCCAATGGTCTATTACGACAATACTTTCCGAAGTCGATGGAACTGAACAATATCAGTATAAAAAAAAGTATTTGATGCTGTCCATAAATTGAACAGCAGACCTAGAAAATGTTTGGGATATAAAACACCTTATGAGATTTTTGAGAAATTAACTGGAATAAACATGAATAAATCAAAGGAGTTGCACTTATGACTCGAATTCAGCATATTCATAATAGTCTTAGGTTTATATCATTTAATGGGAAGTGATGGTAATGGTATTCACTGTATTTCATAAAATGTACTAAAGACGCCCGCATGATTTCTATTAATTAGAATTTTACAACTGCTTAACACCCATATTCCACAAAGTAAAAGCAAAGATATCGGCGTATTGGTCGATGGTTTTGGATACGGGTGTGCCTGCGCCATGACCTGCATCGGTTTCTATGCGTATCAATAATGGATTTTTGTTACTGCCCTTGGCTTGCAGTTCGGCGGCGAATTTAAAAGAGTGAGCCGGAACAACGCGATCATCATGGTCGCCTGTTGTTATAAGAGTGGCAGGGTAATCCACGCCTTGTTTAACATTGTGTACAGGAGAATAGCCGAGCAAGTAGTCAAACATTTCTTTTGATTGTTCGCTAGTGCCATAATCATACGCCCAGCCTGCACCAGAGGTAAATGTGTGGTAACGCAGCATATCCAGTACACCAACGGCTGGCAATGCCACTTGCATAAGATCAGGGCGTTGGGTCATGACTGCACCCACCAGTAACCCACCGTTTGAGCCACCCATGATTGCAAGTTTTTGTTTCGAGGTGTATTTGTTGTTAATTAAATACTCACCAGCCGCAATAAAATCATCAAACACGTTTTGTTTTTTCTGCTGTGTGCCCGCATCGTGCCATTGGGTGCCGTATTCGCCACCACCTCGTAGGTTGGCAACAGCATATATGCCACCGAGTTCCATCCATACCGCACGTGTAATGCTAAATTTTGGTTTTAAACTGATGTTGAATCCGCCATAACCGTAGAGAATTGTTGGGTTTTTGCCATTTAGTTTAATGCCTTTTTTATAGGAGATTATCATCGGCACTTTGGTGTCATCTTTAGACGTGTAGAATACTTGTTTTGAGGTATAGCTATCGGAATCAAAATCAATTTTAGGCTTATTATAAACCTTTGAATCCCCAGTTTGTGCATCATAAGCATAGGTTGTGCCTGGAGTGACGTAATTTGAGAAGGAATAATACAACGTTTCATCTTCTTTTTTTCCACCAAATCCACTGGCTGTACCGACACCTGGCAACTTCACTTCTCGCACCAAGTTACCATCGTAATCGTATTGTTTGACTTGGGTCACCGCATCAACCATGTAATTGCTAAAGAAATAGCCCGATCCTGTACTGGCGGATAAGACATTTTTGGTTTCTGGGATGAAATCTTGCCAGTGATTCGGTGTTGGGTTGGTAGCATCAACGGTAATAATTTTTTTGTTGGGTGCATTTAAATCCGTCACCAAATATAGTTTTGAACCCACGTTATCAATCACAAAGGTATTGGAGTCGGTGTTATCTAAAATGGTGACAAGCGGTGTATTGGCTTGGGTTAAATCTTTGATAAAAAGGCGATTGCCATTGGTTGAAACGGCTGCTGAAATAAACAAATAACGATTGTCTTCGGTAACCTCTCCACCGACATAACGGTGTTTTTGTGCTGCTGTGCCACCAAAAACCACCTGGTCAGTTGATTGTTTTGTGCCTAGTTTGTGGTAATACAGTTTGTGTTGGTCGGTTTTTGCCGATAATTCACTGCCCTTTGGCTTGTCATAACTGGAGTAATAAAAGCCTTCATTTTTATACCATGAAAGCCCTGAAAATTTAATATCAACCAAGGTTTCTTCGGTTTGTTGTTTTGACTCAACATCAATAACTTTGACTTTGCGCCAATCACTGCCACCTTCACTAATCGCATAAGCGGCAATTGAGCCATCTTTTGAAAAACTCACCTGTCCAAGTGAAACCGTGCCATCTTCGCTAAATGTATTGGGGTCTAAGAAAATTTCTTCATTGCCGTTTGCGTCTTTTCGATACATGACGTATTGGTTTTGTAAACCATTGTTTTTATAAAAATAAGTGTATTTGCCTTCTTTAAATGGAGCCGTGACTTTTTCGTAGTTCCAGATTTTAGTTAAACGGTTTTTTATTTTTTCACGGTAGGGTATTTGATTTAAGTAATCATGAGTCACTTTGTTTTCGGCTTTCACCCAAGCTGCTGTGTCTTCTGCCCTATCATCCTCCAACCATCGGTAGGGATCAGCAACGGCTGTACCAAAGTAGTTATCAACCACGTCTCCTCTTTTTGTATTAGGGTAAGTAATGGGTGAGTTGTTTGTGACCTGTTTCGTGGTGTTTTGTTTGTTTGTTTGCATACACGCGCTTAAGACTCCGAGAGTTAAGAGAGTAAGGATGATTTTTTTCATGGAATTTCTCCGTTTTTTCAGACCCAGAGATTATACCTGAAAAAAACCAATTAGGCTTTGACTAGAAAAAAATATTTAACTCAAACCCCGTTTGACTATCGGGATTTGGATTAAAGCTCTTCACCGCATCTGCGGCAAAATATTGCACTCTTAGTATGACCCTTTAAGTTACAAGTAGTGCATACGCGAGCATTATCACGAACCCGTTTGGTTTCTTTATTGAACTCCGCTGCAAAAATCCCAGTAGGTACGGCAATGATGGAGTAACCCGTTAGCATAATCATCGATGCCACCATACGTCCAAGAACTGTGTGCGGTGCAATATCTCCATAACCAACGGTGGTTAATGTCACCACTGCCCAATAGATTCCACCAGGAATGCTATCAAATCCATTTTCTGGCCCTTCTATTAAGTACATGATTGAACCAAATAAAACCAAAACGGTGATAATAAAAAAGAAAAATACAAATATTTTATGCCGTGAATTTGCTAATGATTGAGTAAGTAACTGGGCTTCTTTTGTGTACCTAACTAACTTTAATATTCTAAACACACGCAAAATTCTTAAAATACGGAGAATTAATAGGTGTTGAGCACCACCAATAAATAAGGATAAGTAAGTTGGCAATATAGACAAGATATCCACTATGCCAAAAAAAGAAAAAACATACCGCAATGGACGGCGTATACTGATGAGCCTAATGATAAATTCAAAAGTGAAAATAATGGTAAATACCCACTCCAAAAGATAAAACCAATGCCCATAATCTAAATGCAGTTGCTCGACACTATCAAGGATAATGGTTAAGACACTGCCAATGATAAATACGATGAGTAAAATATCAAACCATTTGCCAGCAGGAGTATCTGAGTGGTAAATGATTTTAAATATTTTTGAACGCCAACTTTTCTGGTGTGAGGTTTGTTCTGGCATAACTTATAATATCTTATTTATCTTCCATTAAGCCAATGCCATCAAGTCCTGCGGCTAAACTATTGGCATCACCACCTTGAGAGAGTTTAATGGCTAATCGAACTTCATTAGCCGAATCTGCATGACGCAAGGCATCTTCATAGGTAATTTCACCGGCTTGGTATAACTCAAATAGCGATTGATCAAATGTAATCATGCCAAGATTAGTTGATTTTTTCATTAATTCTTTAAGCTTGTGAATTTCCCCTTTGCGAATGAGTTCTTTTGCTAGTGGTGTATTAATTAACACCTCTACTGCGGCTCTTCGTCCTTTGCCATCAGGGGTAGGGATTAATTGCTGGGCAACCATTGCCTTCATGTTCAAGGATAAGTCCATCAACAGCTGATCGCGCCTGTCTTCAGGAAAGAAATGCAGTATTCTATCCAGTGCTTGGTTAGCATTATTAGCATGTAAAGTGGCTAAACAAAAGTGACCCGTTTCAGCAAAGGTGATGGCGTGCTCCATCGTCTCACGCGTTCTGATTTCGCCAATCATAATCACATCAGGGGCTTGTCTTAAGGTGTTGCGTAGTGCGATTTCGAAAGAATCAGTATCAATACCAACTTCACGCTGAGTAATGACGCAACCTTGGTGCTCGTGAACATACTCTATTGGATCTTCAATAGTAATGATGTGTCCAGAGGTGTTAACGTTTCGGTAGCCAATTAAAGCAGCCAGAGAGGTGGATTTACCTGTTCCTGTACCACCAACAAAAATCATAATTCCACGTTTTGTCAGTGCCAGCTCAGGCAGAATTGGGGGTAAGTTTAACGAATCAAATGTGGGGATTTTTGTTTCGACTCGACGAATAACCATGCCCACAGAGGCTCGTTGATAAAAAGCACTAACACGAAATCGACCAACCGCCGCAACGCCAATGGCAAAATTGCACTCATGGGTTCTTTCAAAGACTTCTTTTTGAGAAGGTGACATTATGCCCATCACCAAGTCTTTTGCTTGTGCTTTTGACAAGGGTGTTTGGGTTATGGGCACAACTCGACCATGAATTTTGATGCTGGGTGGCAGGTTTGCTGTTATAAATAAATCTGAGGCTTTTTTATGAGCCATTAATTTCAGGTAGGAATTAAAATCCATGATTATTCTCTCTTATTAATTATTCAAAATCAGCTTTATTAGCCGCTTTTGCACGTGCTTGTTGACGTGTCACAACCCCTTTTTGTACCAAGTCCATCAGGCATTGATCCAGTGTTTGCATGCCGTAAGATTGTCCTGTTTGAATGGATGAGTACATTTGTGCAATCTTATCTTCACGAATTAAATTTCGGATTGCTGGCACCCCAACCATGATTTCATGGGCAGCAACTCGACCACCGCCGACTCGTTTGAGTAGTGTTTGTGCCACAACTGCCCGCAGTGATTCGGACAACATGGAACGAACCATGGGTTTTTCACCAGCAGGAAACACATCAATAATCCTATCAATGGTTTTGGCAGCAGAACTGGTGTGCAAGGTTCCAAAAACCAAGTGACCTGTTTCAGCAGCTGTTAAAGCTAGCTCAATGGTTTCTAAATCACGTAACTCACCAACCAGAATAATATCTGGATCTTCACGCAAGGCAGATTTAAGTGATTTGCTAAAACTCTTGGTGTCTCTAAAGACCTCGCGTTGATTAATTAAGCATTTATTACTGGTGTGTACAAATTCTATCGGATCTTCGATTGTCAATATGTGGCCATGTTCGTTTTTATTGATGTAATCTATCATGGCTGCCAATGTTGTTGACTTACCAGAACCTGTTGGTCCTGTCACAAGAATCAAACCCCGTGGCACACTAATGAGTTCCTTAAATATTGGTGGGCAATTTAAGTCTTCAAGAGTTAATATTTCTGTTGGAATGGTTCTAAAAACAGCTGAACAGCCGCGATTTTGATTAAAGGCATTAACACGAAAACGTGCGAGACCAGGGATTTCAAAAGAAAAATCCAGCTCCCAGACTTCTTCGTATTCTTTTCTTTGCCCATCGTTCATGATGTCATAAATCATGGCGTGCAACTCTTTGTGATCAAGCGGTGGTAAATTTATGCGACGTACA
>JALSIL010000042.1 GCA_026990095.1 Lysobacterales bacterium | reverse complement strand
AAACACCGTGCTTTCTCGTATCTCAACCATAGAATACCTCATTTCAGTTAGGCGCATTGCTTGATTTTAATCAAGGTTAAAACAGGACATGGGGTATTACAGTCAAGTTATATTAGTGCGGGCTAATATAACTTGGCTTGAGTGCATATTTGTTCTACAATAACTCCTTTAAAACCAATGCAATTGAATCTTATGAAAAAAATTACCATACTGGGTGCAGGTTTTGCAGCATTAACAGCGATTCGTCAGATAAGAAAACTTGATAAGAATTGCGAAATCACCTTGGTGGCAGCCAACAAAGAATTTATCTATTTGCCAAGTTTAATATGGATACCCTCAGGTCGCCGTCAAGCCAGTGATTTGATTGTGCCTTTGGATAATTTTATTAGTAAATACAATATTAAATTTCATCAAGGGCATGTGACTGGACTAAAAGACAATGGAAGAGTTGTTGAAACGACAAATGGTGATGTAGCAAATGATGGGCTTATTATTGCAACTGGTGGTCGTTTTATTAAAAAGCTACCAGGTATAGAACATGCAATCACTCCGTGTGAAGGTATTCCTGCAGCTATAAAAATTCGCGACAGGATAAAAGAAATGGATGGTGGAACTATTGCCATTGGTTTTGCCTCTAATCCGAAAGAAAAATCTGCCATGCGAGGTGGACCAATGTTTGAATTTTTATTTGGTTTAGATCAACAACTACGAGCAGAAAAGCGTCGGGATAAATTTAAACTGGTGTTCTTTTGTCCCGCACCAAAACCCGGAATTCGCATGGGAGAAAAAGCCGTTGAAGGCATTTTGTCACGCATGAAAAAATTAAATATCGAGACGCATTTGGGTCATAAAATGAAAGGTTTCCAAGCCGATAAAGTCAAAACAGAGGGCGGTGAATTTCATGCGGATTTAATACTATTTATGCCAGGTATGACGGGTAATAAATGGTTTAAAAATGCTGATTTACCACTATCAGAAGGCGGTTTATTAAAGGCGACAAAACACTGCGAAGTCGAAGGGATGAAAAATGTTTATGTGGCTGGAGATTCGGGCAGTTTTCAAGGTCCTGGATGGATGCCTAAACAAGCCCATATGGCGGACTTACAGGCAGAAGCAGCAGCCGAAAATTTGCTAAATTCTCTTGCTGACAAACCCGCTATTGCTACATTTAAGCCAGAGTTAATGTGCATAATTGATAGCAATAACAAAGGCGTATTTACACTCAGAAATGAAAAAAGACAGTTTGTGTTACCGCCATTGCGAATATTCCATTGGGCAAAAAGCTTTTTTGAATGGTGGTATTTGCGTCAACTGCGTTAATATTTTACGTTAATATTTTAACTGAGTTTATTCAAAAATAATCTCTTTTGCTGGCTCTCGTAAGTTATAACGAGATGCCATTGAAAAGCCATAAGCTCCACTGTTGGCAATAAGAAACACATCGCCCGCATCGGTTTGTGGTAGTTTTCTGTCAACACCCAATATATCACCCGTTTCACACATGGGCCCAACTACGGTTGCCGTAATTTCAGGAGTTTTATCCAATTTGGATAAATTGACAATATTATGCCAAGCACTGTAAAGTGCAGGGCGAATCAATGAATTCATGCCAGTTTCCAAACCAATATATCCGCTGTTGCCTTTGACTTTAGTTTGCGTTACTTTGGCGAGCAATACGCCTGCATTAGCCACTAAATAACGCCCCGGCTCCATCCAAAATTGCACTTGCGGGAATTGTTTCTTGTAACGTGAAATGATGGCATTCAATTTGAGCATGTCCAAACCTTTTTCATAAGGATTTTCTGTAATCCCATAACCGCCGCCCATATTTATAATGGTAACGTCAGTGAATATTTGCATTTGATCGGTTAAATAAGCAAGGATTCTGTCCCAGTTTTGGTGTTCCAAAATTCCGCTACCTGCATGAGAATGCAAACCTTTAATGGTAACATTGTATTGGTCGCAAAATTGTTTTATTTCAACAAGTTCCGAATGGTGTATGCCAAATTTTGAGTGTTCCCCAGCGGTTCGAACATATTTATGATGACCACTGCCATGACCTGGATCTAGGCGTAAGATTAATGATTGGTTGGCAAAAACATCGGGGTATTGCTCTAATATAAATTTATTGTCAATAGTGACATGCAGGCCTTTGTCTAAGGCTAATTGGTATTCTTGGATAGGTGCAAAATTAGGGGTAAACAACAGGTCATCCTTTTGAATACCTGAAAGTGTGTTTTCAACTCTATTTATCTCACCAGGAGAGACCGTTTCAAGACCAACACCATTGGCATGAATGGTTTTAAGGACTTCAGGGTTAGAATTAGACTTCATGGCAAAAAACATTTTATCAATGCTTGTTAACTTTTTAAGTTGATTGATTTGATAAACGATTGTGTCCAGGTGATAGACATAACACGGAGAATTTTGTTGAGCAAGTGCAATTAACTTGTCTTTATTTTCTTGCCACCACGTTGGTTTGGTTTTCATTGTTTGACCTTGTTTAGTAATAAGTTGCTCCCAAGTTGCTCCAAACCCGTATTGATTGGCGTGTGTTGCAATTAAACCTTCATGTAAGGCGATGAGTAATTTGTCTGCCTGGTCTTCATTCACAACTATACTGGTGTTTAAATCATTAGAAGATTGAGAAGTTAAGTAAATGCGTTGTTCAGCAAAGCTGGATATTATTGGAGCAATTTCACCCAATAAGGCACGCATTCGGTATCCAACCAAGGTGACAGCTGAACAATTTTTAATTATTTTGACCTCGCAAAACACAGAGAGCATTTGTTGTAACTCTTCAAGAATAATTGGACTGATGATGTTATCAGCGGTGTCTAATGAGATGGTTACATTGGTTTGAGCCGTCACCACAATGTCGATTGATAGCCCTAGTTTTTCGTAAACAGCAAATATTTTCCCCATAAAACCCGCTTGATGCCACATGTTCATTGAGTCCATAGACACTAAGGTTATTTTATGGCGAACATTAATGGCACGCACACGTGGTGAAGTGGATTCGTAACCCTTTTTTATAATAGTTCCATGTGCTTTTGCATCTTGGGTGTTGTAAATATGAATGGGGATGTTGTTTTGTTCAGCGGGTAAAATACAGCGAGGGTGTAAAACCTTACCGCCGCTGGCAGCAATTTCACGTGCTTCTTCATAGCCTATTTTCTCAATTAAGCAAGCGGTAGGCACAACGTGCGGATTGGCACTAAAAATACCGTGCACATCTGTCCAAATTTCGACGCGTTTGGCATTGACTGCAACTGCAAGTGAACAAGCCGATGTATCCGAACCACCACGGCCAAGAACAACTGTATTACCTTTGGTGTCTGCTGCAATAAATCCTGGCATAATGGCACATTGACCCTTAAATTCAATGGGTTTTATGTGGCATTTAGCAGATAATATTCGAGTGGCCAAAGCACGGTTGTCATCGGTGTGGCTGATAAAAATATTTTTTGGGTTTAGTTTTTCAACTGTTAATTGTGTTGATAAGTAATCGTAAGCAATTAATGAAGTCATCAATTCGCCAAAGCTTAAAACTTGAGCAATTTCATAAGCCTCAAGTGCATCTTTTTGACTGAATTGGTGCAATTTATCAACTTGTTTATCAATTCGTACCTTAACATTTAACTCTTTGGCAAGTTGTTGCAAAGAGGTCTTTATTTCGGTAATTAAAGCCGTATCCAAGTTTTGGGCAAATTTTTCCAACAGATTGGTAATGCCCGATTTGGCAGAGTGAACAATGATAACACGCAAGCCTTGTTTTAAGCGTTGTTGAACAATCGTTAAAATTTGTTGCCAACGGCATAAATTTGACACACTGGTGCCACCAAATTTAAGGACAACGATAGGGTTTGGCTCATTCATAGTAAATAGTCGAAATATTTTTTTTTGAATGTATAATCAGATAATAACTTATGCAAGCAATAGTAAATGAAATATGACAAATAATACCAAACTCAATTGGAAACAAGTTCGCTGGCACTGTAACAGTGATGATTTTAATTTTGAAACCACCCAAGAGGTTAAGCCTATAAATGAAATTATAGGGCAAAAACAAGCCATCCAAGCACTAGAATACACCATTGAATCACGGGCTTTTGGACAAAATGCCTTTGTCAAAGGGTTGTACGGTTCGGGACGTTTGAAAATGATGAGTGAATTTTTACACAATCACCCGACACAGCTAATTGATGTGTTTGAACACTGTTACGTGGCAAATTTTCAACAGCCAGATCGACCGCGATTAATTGCTCTAAAAGCAGGGGAAGCGAAATTCTTTAAACGCTGGATGAAAAAATTTGCTGATTTTATCACCAAGGAACTCAATGATGCTCTCGATGCTGATGATATTAACCAAGACAAAGCATTAATGGAGAAAAAAGCACAGCAACAAATAGAAAAAATTTCAAAACCTTTTGAAGAAAAATTAGTACAAAACGATTTGTCTTTACTCAATTTAAAAACAGAAAATGGAGTGCAAACCATAATCGCACCACTTGTTGATAAAAAAGCAATGGCACCAGCACAATGGCAAGAATTAATTCTTGCAGAAAAAATTAGCAAACAACAGCAAAGCAAAGTGCAAGAAAATTTACAGGTATTTAATGCTGAATTTCAAGAAATGATGAAAGAAATTAATCACATTAAATACACATTAGCTGAAAATACACAAGAAAAGATAGAAAAAAAGGCACGCCAAATTTTACACGCTCAAAGTGCAGCCATTGTAAAACGGTTCCACGAAAAAGCGGTGCAACAGTACCTGTCCGAAGTGGTGGAAGATGTGATTGAACAGTATTTTTATTCAGGCAAAGATGAATTTTATCCGCACAAAAGATACAGTGTTAATGTACTCAATGCCATTGCTCATGACACCCTCAGTCCAATTATTATCGAACGCTCACCAACTTTGTCTAAATTATTGGGAACCATTGAGTCGAAGTGGGGTGAAAAAGGTCCCGAGCTTTCCGATCACATGAGTATTACTGCAGGAACTTTGTTGCGAGCAAATGGTGGCTTTTTAGTGTTGGATGTGCGTGATTTATTATCCGAGCCAGGAGCGTGGAAGATATTAACCCGTACCCTAAAAAATCAATTATTGGAAATCGTTCCAACGGAAATGTCATGGCCATTTTCCCAACCCACGATAAAGCCAGAAGCAATTCCTGTTAAGGTTCGTGTGATTTTATTGGGCGATGCTCAGACTTATTATATGTTAGATAATCATGATCCTGATTTTCCACAGTTATTTAAGGTGTTGGTCGATTTTGATACCGAAATTGAAAGAAGCAAGTCGAGTTTCAACAAATATGCCCAAGTTATTGCCCGAATGGTTGCCGAAGAGAATTTATTGCATTTTGATAAAACCGGTGTTGCTGCTTTGATTGAACATGGTGCACGAATTTGTGCTCGCAAAAACAAATTAACTACGAATTTTCCCCGCATTGCTGATTTGGCACGTGAAGGTAACTTTTTAGCACTAAAGAAAAAAGCCACATTGGTTAAGGCAGAACACATCAATAGTGCCATTAGACGCACCAAACTAAGAGCTGGGTTGCCTTCTGAAAAATTTCAACAAATGCTTGCCAACGGCACAATAAATATCTTTACTTCAGGAGAACAAATTGGTGAAGTAAATGGTTTGGCTGTGATTCATGCAGGTCCCGTTGTTTATGGTTTTCCATCACGCATTACCGCTACGGTTGCCCCTGGGCGTGCTGGAGTTATTAATATTGAGGGACGAGCTGATATGTCTGGGTCGATTCACACCAAAGGTTTTGCCATATTAGGTGGTTTATTGCGTCATATTTTACCAACCAC
>JALSIL010000041.1 GCA_026990095.1 Lysobacterales bacterium | reverse complement strand
TAGTTATTCATAGGTTTTAGTGATATTTGTGCAAGATATGAAGCTAGTTTTTCTTTAAAGCCACTTGTACAAAGTGTAACCGTAACAATGTTGAGATAAGGTGTTGTTATTTAAAGATAAATGCCTTGTTTTGGGCTTATCCTATGAAATATTCGGGCTAGAATTTCAACCTCCTTAACGCGGCATAACACCAGTCATTAAGGGGTTGGAATATAATTTGGTTTTTCTATGTTTTGTATAGAAATTCTACTCTGTTGTTCATCTATTGATATTTATCTGGGTTATTGCTTTTCGCTGCGTTCGCTGTGCCGTTGTAGGGTATTTGTCGGATGTGTACGGAAAAGAGTTAAAACCTCGGAAAAAATCTAAGAGACCTTTGCATAACTATATGGCGAAAGAAAAAATAGAGAAAATTTGCCAGATTGAGTTAAAAATTGAAGGTAACAACCAGTTATTGGCGAGATTTTTAGCGAAAAGCTGGTGAATTTAATCATTTTTTACTCGTCACTATAATTATGCAATGGTCTCTCTAAAGCTTATCAGCTGTATATTTGATAATACCATTCAACGAGATGCCTACAAAAAGGCCCTCGAAAAAGGAGGGCCTTATGATTATGCTTAGAGTTAATCAGGATTATTCAACAATTTCAAAGTCATGGGTGATATTGACTGTTTTATCCAACATGGCAGAAACTGAACAATATTTTTCAGCCGATAATTTAACTGCACGTCCAACAGATTTTTCATCAATATTGCTGCCAGAGACTTTAAAGTGTACATGAATATCAGTAAATATTCGTGGAAACTCATCGCGTCGTTCTGCGGTGGCAATAACTTCTAGCTTAGTTACATCTTTTTTTGCTTTACCCAAGATAAGTTTAACGTCGATACCTGTACAGCCAATCAATCCAAATAAAACCATTTCCATTGGCGATGGAGCTATTTTTTCTCCGTCTTTAGTAGTTGGTGCATCCATGATAATCGATTTATTGCTGTCTGTTTTTCCTACAAAGGTATAATCTTGCAACCACGTTGCTGTAACTGTTTGACTCATTTTATTCTCCTAATGATTTGTATTATGGCATAATAGGCACTGTTATCTTTTTCACAAGTCAAATTCAACCATAAACCACAATAAATTGCTAAAAATCAAACATTATTTTAAATCT
Organism: Lysobacterales bacterium; assembly: GCA_026990095.1. Lineage (GTDB taxonomy): Bacteria > Pseudomonadota > Gammaproteobacteria > Xanthomonadales > Marinicellaceae > NORP309. The sequence goes on along the minus strand of JALSIL010000041.1, from coordinate 4,698 downwards.
TTGCTACTCATTATACTTATGCTTTGTGTGGTGTCGTTTGTGTCATGGCAATTAACTCAGCAACGCATTGCCTTAGAAGCAGAAAACAAACTCAATGCCATCCAATCCATGCAGTCACCGTTTACTTGGGATTTTTCAGACTTTAATCAACAAGTGGTTGAGTCCTTTCAACCTTATTGGCAAACAGATAACTCTCAAACTATTCATGCCCAACAAGCCAGCAATCCCCAATTGTCAGTTAATTTTTCAGGGCAAACTTTAAGTACTTTGTTGCATGATAAGTTGATTATCTATTCGGCAACAACTTTTCAAGGGCAATTAAAAATTCAAATAAAAAACGAACTTGGTGATGGGGTCTTTTATTATTCTGAGTTGCATCATGTTTCGGGCAAAGTCATTGAAATTGATTTAAAAAAAGCGTGGAAAGGTTATAAAACCACAGGAGAAAACGTTGCTTCAGTTATTTGGGGAAAAGAGTTAACAAAAATCAGTTCTTTGGTATTGGTATTTAAAAACCCAAATAAAGCCATTGCCATCAATAAAATTACATTGCCCTATTCACCACAAGTGCTATCAGTGAAACAAGTCAATATAAATTGTGATGGGCACATTGGCAAAACAGATGTGAGTTTAAGTAATGAAATAATTCAGTTTGAATTACAACAAAGGTGCTTATTGCCATCAAGCTATATGTGGTTAAAGCAAAGACTTGCCATGCACTACCCTGAGTCTGTTTTCTCGATTAAAGGCATAAAATCATGGCAGCAATCATCCATGCATCAAGTCAACAAGTCCTATACGTCAATAACTCTTTTTAATGTTATTTTGTATGCGGTATTAGCTCTTGGTTTGTTGTTGGTTTTTTGGTTAAGAAAACAGTATGCCATTAAAGAAAAAGCAATTGAACAACCGTGGTATAAATGGGCTGCTAAACAAATGTTGTTTAAAGGAGCAAAAACAGCGATAAAACCCTATCACTTACTAATCAACTATGCGGTTGTTGTTATCCCTACGCTTGTGGTATTTATTGTTATGGCATTTATTGATTTTCCAGAATTACAGGCATTTAAAAAATTTCCACTGTATTTCCTGTGGGCATTGCTGCAACAGTTCTTTTTGGGTTATGTACTAGCGCAAAGAATTTTCTACAACAAAACCGAAAACTGCTTACTTTCTGCCTTATTGGCAGCTGCTGTTTTTTCATTAATGCACGCCCCTTCGGTTACACTTATTTTAGCCACATTTATTGCAGGTAGTTTGTGGGCTTACGCCTTTTTAGTCTTTAAACGCTTATTGCCATTGGCATTATCTCACGCTGTGTTGGCACTTATGTTTTATCATGTTGTCACAGACAAAGTTCTTTACTCAGCAAAAGTTATGCAGTGGTTTTGGGAATAAATTATAAATTAACAAATTAGTAGGAAAAAATGAAGAAAATTATATTGGCATTAATTGTGTTTTACCAAACCATATCATTCGCACAAAATGAAGAAAACCGAACGGTAGTTGTTGAGATTGATGGTCGAGAACAAAGTTTTGTTCTAAATAAACCCTCAAAAATAAGCATTGCCGATCGGGAGTATCCCATCACAATTAAAATGAATCCTTTTTCAGTATTTAATCAAGCACATTTGCGGTTTAACTACCCTTCAAATTATCACGTCAGCTACGAAAAAATTAATTTTTTAGCAAAATCATGGAATATCGAAGGCAATGACTCGTTGATTATGGTGCAAGACTACGGTGTCTTGATGAGTGAAGAAGATTTCCTTAAAACCTTGACAGATGAATTTAAAACCATGAAAGCTGATGTTAAAGAATCCACTAGTGAATTACAAACCAAGAAAACTGTTTTAAAAGGAAGAAAGTTACAAATTAAGCTGGGCAATCTCACCCTGCACCAAGATATTTTTCTTATTCCTAGAGAGACCCAAATGAGCATCCTAATTATTCAAGATATGTTGTCTGATGATGGGAAACACAGCAATGAATACAACAACTTAAGAAAAACGCTGGAGCAAACTTTGCTGGTGGAAAGCAATTAACAGTTAAAACCTATTGGGTTCTTTGATTAACATAAACCTCACTTACTGACAACGTTATGTCAGTAAGAGGTTTGTGTTGTTGTTGCAAGTAAAAATATCTGTGCAAAGAATTGAAATTTAAGTTAAACTACTGGGTTTTCTGTCATCAGTGAAGTCACCATGAAATCCATTAGTTTACGGGGTGCGCGTACGCATAACTTAAAAAATATTGATATTGACTTACCACGCAATAAACTCATTGTAATTACGGGTTTATCGGGTTCGGGCAAATCTTCCTTGGCATTCGACACCATTTATGCAGAAGGACAAAGGCGTTATGTTGAATCCTTATCGGCTTATGCACGGCAATTTTTATCCTTGATGCCGAAACCAGATATTGATCATATCGAAGGTTTATCGCCTGCGATTTCTATCGAACAAAAATCCACTTCGCACAATCCACGTTCGACCGTTGGCACCATTACTGAAATCAACGACTACTTGCGTTTATTGTATGCCCGTGTGGGCACGCCTTGTTGCCCAAAACACGGCATAAAATTGGAAGCCCAAACCGTTTCAGAAATGGTTGACAGAATTTTACAACTCGATTCTAGTCGAAAATACATGGTGTTGGCTCCAATCGTACGTAACCGTAAGGGCGAACATTCCTTAATGATGGAACAACTCATGAGCAGCGGTTATGTGCGGGTTCGCATCGATGGAAGGATTTACGATTTAGATGATTTACCCCCGATTAATAAAAAATTAAAACACAACATCGAAGCGGTTGTTGATCGGTTTAAAATTAAACAAGACATGGCACAAAGACTGGCAGAATCTATTGAATCGGCTTTGGTTTTATCCGAAGGATTGGTGCAAGTCGTTTCCTTTGATGATGACGAAGGCGTTGAGCCTGTTGATGTATTATTTAGCGAATTATTCTCTTGTTCGGTTTGTGATTATTCCTTAGAAGAACTTGAACCCCGTTTGTTTTCATTCAACAACCCAAATGGTGCCTGCCCAGAATGCGATGGCTTGGGCATTAGTCAATATTTTGATCCGGAGCGAATCGTTGTTTCAAGAGATTTATCCATGGCAAAAGGTGCAGTACGTGGTTGGGACAGGCGTAACGGTTATTATTTTCAAATGCTGTTGGCTATTTCGGAGCATTATAACTTTGATTTAGAAACACCGTTTAAAGATTTATCCAAAAAAATTCAAGACGTCATCATGTTTGGCTCAAAAGAAGAATTGATACAGTTTAAATATTCATCTGAAAAAATTGAATTTAACCGCTCCAGTGCTTTCGAAGGCATTGCCAACAACATGAAACGCCGTTACAAAGAAACCGAATCCAATATGGTGCGCGAAGAGTTAAACAAATACATCAGCGTTAAAAAATGCGATGTTTGCAATGGCGAACGCTTAAACGAAGCCGCTCGAAATGTCTTTGTTGCCGATAAATCTTTGCCCTATGTCAACTCTTTAAGTATTGCTGACTGTTATGACTATTTTAAAAACCTCAAATTAAAAGGCAGCAAAGGCGAAATTGCTGAAAAGATTCTCAAAGAAATTCAAGAACGCTTGGAGTTTTTGGTCAATGTGGGATTAAATTATTTATCACTCGAACGCAATGCCAATTCACTTTCGGGCGGCGAAGCACAACGTATCCGATTAGCTAGTCAAATTGGTGCAGGACTCGTTGGTGTTATGTATGTCTTGGATGAACCTTCCATCGGTTTACACCAACGTGATAACGAAAAACTCTTGCATACCTTAACCAAACTGCGTGATTTAGGCAATACCGTTATTGTGGTCGAACACGATGAAGATGCCATTGCCAAAGCCGATCATGTGGTGGATATTGGACCAGGTTCGGGCATACATGGCGGTTATATCGTTGCCCAAGGCACGCCCAAGCAAATAACTGCCAATCCAAAATCCATAACGGGACAATATTTATCAGGCAAAAAGAAAATAGAAGTACCCAAAAAACGCGCCAAAATCGCCAAAGATAAAGTCTTTACCCTCAAAGGTGCAACGGGTAACAATTTAAAAAATGTGGATTTAAAAATCCCTGCGGGTTTATTCACTTGCATCACGGGTGTTTCTGGTTCGGGCAAATCCACCTTAGTCAATGCCACATTTTATAAAGTTTTGGCACAAGAATTGAACCGAAACTCAAATCGACCTGCTGCTTACAAATCTTTTGAAAACATAGATTTATTCGATAAAGTGGTCGAAATCAATCAAAAAGCCATTGGCAGAACACCGCGTTCAAACCCTGCAACCTACACGCAATTATTTACACCCTTGCGTGAATTATTTGCTGGTACGCCTGAATCACGTGCCCGTGGCTACAAACCAGGACGCTTTAGTTTTAATGTCAAAGGCGGACGTTGCGAAGCCTGTTCAGGCGATGGTTTAATCAAAGTTGAAATGCATTTCTTGCCCGATGTTTACGTGACTTGTGATGTCTGTAAAGGCAAACGCTACAACCGTGAAACCTTAGATATTCGCTACAAAGGCAAAAATATATACGATGTGTTGAATATGACTATCGAAGAAGCGCAAGAGTTCTTTGATGCCATTCCAACCATCAAAATGCGCCTAGACACCCTAATGGATGTCGGTCTAAGTTACATAACGCTCGGACAAAACGCCACAACGCTAT
>JALSIL010000040.1 GCA_026990095.1 Lysobacterales bacterium | reverse complement strand
TTAATCAACTCAACCGAGGCTATAAGTGCATCAAAATCCTTTGCCTTATTGGCAATATCAATGGCATTTTGCTGACTTAGTTCTGGCATTAATTTGCCAGAATCTCCATCAACCAAAGACGTTTCTATGGCATTGTGTGTCGTTAAATAATTTATTCGGTATACCGGTTTTGATAAAATCTGAATAACCCGAATTGAATTAAGTGATTTAAAGTCATTTAAGGCAGTCAGTGCTTTTTGCACTGAAACCTTTGGACTTCGAAGGCTCTCTTGCACAGATTTTCGCAGATAATCCCCATGAATATCATCAATATCATTCCAAGTAAACCATATTCCACCAAGAGTCCAAGCCAAAAGCTGCAACGCAACGATTAAACCAATGTAGCGGTGAGCCTTTCTTATTAATAATTTTTTATTCATATTTTTCTTCTTTGTTTGGTTTTGGCTGACTGAGAAACTGGTTAGCTTGATTCCAAAAAAACCAAAACTCAGGGATTTAAGTAAACCCTGTTTTATTCTCAATAGGCATTATTGCCTAGTATAGTCCAGTCCCGTAATGAGCCTGAAATTAGAGAATTAAGTATTTAGAGACCTTTGCATAACTATAGTGACGAATAAAAAATGATTAAATTTAATAGATTGTGTAATGTTCTATCGACCAGAGCAAACAATTGGTAAGTGAGATTTATCCCACTCAAAACTTAACACAAACCTACCAGAAAATTAAAACCATTTGTTCTTACCGATTGGGTACCCCTATAGACAATTAGCCCTCAGTAATCCATGGTGCTTTTCATCTGATTTGTTCAAGTTTAACTCAAAACTTCCAACCCACCAAAATACGGTTGCAAGACTTTTGGTACTCGGATTGTGCCGTCTTGGTTTTGGTAGTTTTCCATAACGGCGATTAAACAACGCCCAACAGCCAGTCCAGAACCGTTTAATGTGTGAGCCAGTTGCGGTTTCTTTTCGTTTTCATCGCGGTAACGGGTTTTCATGCGACGTGCTTGGAAATCAGTACAATTTGAGCAGGATGATATTTCACGGTATTGGTCTTCACCGGGCAACCACACTTCGATGTCGTAAGTTTTTGCTGCACCAAATCCCATATCACCTGTACATAGGATAATGGTTCTAAAAGGAATTTCTAAGGCTTTAAGAATACCCTCCGCACAAGCAGTCATGTCTTCTAGTGCTTGGTTTGAATCCTGTGGATGGACAATTTGCACCATTTCTACTTTTTCAAACTGGTGTTGGCGAATCATTCCACGCGTGTCTTTGCCGTAACTGCCTGCTTCCTTGCGAAAACACGGTGTGTGTGCCGTCATTTTTACTGGTAAATCGCTTTTGGCAATAATGGTGTTGGCATAAAGGTTGGTTAATGGCACTTCAGCCGTTGGAATAAGGTATTTTTCATCGGTGGTGATGAAAGCATCATCGGCAAACTTAGGTAACTGCCCACTGCCAGTCATGGTCGCTTCATTGACCAAAAATGGTACGTAGAGTTCGGTGTAGCCATTTTGACTGGTGTGGGTATCGAGCATAAATTGTGCCAACACACGTTGCAGTTTGGCAATGGTTCCTGATAATACAGTAAAACGAGAACCAGATAATTTTGCCGCACTTTCAGCATTTAACCAGCCATTTTTTACTCCCAAATCAACATGATCCTTAGGTTTAAAATCAAAAGTTGTTGGTGTACCCCATTTGCGTACTTCGACATTATCGTCTTCGTCTTTTCCAAGTGGCACATCATCCATGGCAAGGTTTGGCATGTACAAGGTGAATTTTTGCACTTCTTTTTGAATTTCTTCAAACTTGGCTTTTGCTTCGTCCAATTGCACTCCAATGGCTTTAACTTCATCCATTAATGGAGCAATGTCCTCGCCTTTGGCTTTAGCTTGTCCTATCGACTTGGACTTAACGGTTCTTTGGTTTTGTAATTGTTCTTGTAAAATTTGGTAGTGTTTGCGGTTTTTTTCCAATTCATTCCATGCTTTCACATCCAGTTGGTAGCCACGTGTGGCAAGTTTTTGAGCGGTTGCTTCGATATCGTTTCTGAGTATTTGAGAATCTAACATTTTAGTTTATTGTATTTTAAAAGTGACAATAGGCTATTGTAACTTTTTGTGACGTTATTGAAAAATTTTAATGAATATCTTCTTGGTTTTTTTGGTAAATAAATGGATTCTTACCGTTGTTTGATAATTTATCGATTAATTGTTTATGTGCTTGCAATTCTTCATTGCTGGCTTTAACTACAAGTAAGGGCGGTAAGTTGCTTAAGTCTAAGGATAAACCCGCTGCAGAGTTATCATTGCTAGCATCTAAATTTAATTTTGTTTGACCCCCTGTCATCATTAGGTAAACTTCAGCTAAAATTTCCGAATCCAATAATGCCCCATGCAATGTGCGGTGATCATTAATAATGCCATAACGACGACATAATGCATCGAGGTTGTTTTTTGCTCCAGGGTGTTTATTGCGGGCATAGTCTAAAGAATCGGTAATGGTGCAAAGGTCTTCTATTTTGATTTTTTTACCGCATAAAGCAAATTCGTGATTGATAAAGCCAATATCAAACGGGGCATTATGAATCACCAATTCAGCACCTTTTACGTAATCAATAAATTCATCAACAATGTGTTCAAAAGGAGGTTTGTCGGCAAGAAACTCGGTGGTAATACCATGAACCTCTAAAGCACCCGGTTCACTGTCTCGTTTGGGGTTAATGTATTGTTGGTAAGTTGAACCTGTTATTTCTCGGTTAATGACTTCCACCGCACCAATTTCCAAGATGCGATTACCTTGAGCAACTGAGATACCTGTGGTCTCGGTATCGAGCATAATAAGTCTGTCTGGATTGTGCTTCATTTAGGCATTAAACTCTTCATTCTTTCGGCTTGCATGCGTGCGAGTTGATCGACTCGTTCGTTTTCATCATGACCGCTATGGCCTTTAACCCAATGCCAATTAATTGTGTGAATTTGTGCTGCTTTATCTAACTGTTGCCACAGTTCTTTGTTTAAAACAGGTTTTTTGTCTGATTTTTTCCAATCGCGTTTTTTCCAACCCTCTAACCATTTGGTGTAACCATCCAAAACATATTTGGAATCCGTATAAAGCTCTATTGGGCACGCTTTTGTTAAGGCTTTTAAGCCTTCAATAACTGCCATCAATTCCATTTGATTGTTGGTTGTGTCAAATTGACCGCCACTGAACATTTTTTCCGTACCTTTATAACGCAACAATGCTGCCCAGCCACCAGGACCTGGATTTTGTAGGCATGAACCATCAGTAAACATTTGGACTAGAGCTTTTGACATAGACGAATTAATAATAAATTGACATTATACGTTTTTAGAAAAACTAAACCATATTTTACCCAATAAAAAACCTGATAGCTTGAAAGCCTACCAGGTTTTGTTTTCTAACTTAACTAATTTTAACCAAATATTCCATTTGGATTAGCTGCCAACAAAGGAGCAATCACTAATGATACAATTGCCATAACATTAATCAAAATATTCATGGCAGGACCTGAGGTATCTTTGAACGGATCACCAACAGTATCACCAACAACAACCGCAGCATGTGTGTCTGTGCCTTTGCCTCCAAAGTTGCCTTTTTCGACATACTTTTTAGCGTTATCCCAAGCACCACCAGCATTTGCCATCATTAAAGCCATCAATACACAGGTGATTAATGCACCGCCTAACATGCCACCAAGAGCTGCCGCTCCCAGTACGAAGCCAATAAAAACTGGAGACAATACCGCTAACAATCCAGGAGCAATCATACGTTTTAAGGCTGCTGTTGTTGCAATATCGACACATTTGTTGCTATCTGGTTTGGCTGTGCCTTCCATAAGACCTGGAATTTCTTTAAATTGTCTGCGGATTTCTTTAATCAGATCAAAAGCCGCATCTCCTACAGCACGCATGGTCATAGCACTAACCAAAAATGGAAAAATACCACCTAAAAACATGCCCATCAAAACTTTAGGGTTGCCGATATCTAATGAAAAATTAGGCACACTAACTGAAATAGTTTCAATAAATGCTGCAATTAATGCCAAAGCGGCAAGTCCAGCAGCACCAATAGCAAAACCCTTGCCGATAGCCGCTGTTGTATTACCCACTTCATCGAGTCCATCTGTAATTGCACGAGTTTCTGCACCAAGACCTGCCATTTCAGCTATCCCTCCAGCATTATCTGCCACAGGACCATAAGCATCAATCGCCATGGTAATACCAACCGTTGCTAACATACCAACAGCAGCTATACCTACACCATAAATACCTGCCCCTTCAGGCAATAAAAGTGATGTTATCAAAATAATAGCTGCAAGGGTAACTACTGGAATCACAACAGATTCCATGCCTAATGCCAAACCCGAGATCATCACGGTAGCTGAGCCTGTTTCACCGCTTTTAGCTAATTTACGAACAGGTGAACCACCAGTATAATATTCTGTCACTAAACCAATGATTATACCACCTACAGCACCGGCAACAACACTCCACCAAACATTGACTGAAATTCCTAGCTTATGAATAACAACATAAGCTGCTAAAATAAATAATAGTGCTGCGCCAATTGTACCTGCACGCAATGCCACATCAGCGGGCTTGTTTGAAAACATTTTAACTATAAAGATACCAAGAATTGAACAAATCAAACCAACGGATGCAAGCCCTAAAGGCAAAAACATCAAATAAGACTGTGTTCCTCCCATAATAGCAATTGTTCCAGTAGTCATGGTTGAGGCAATAGCGATACAAGCAATCATAGACCCACAGTAAGACTCAAAAATATCAGAACCCATACCAGCCACATCACCTACATTGTCGCCAACGTTGTCAGCTATTACACCAGGGTTACGCGGGTCATCTTCAGGGATTCCTGCTTCAATCTTACCCACTAAATCAGCACCAACATCAGCAGATTTTGTAAAAATACCACCACCTACACGTGAAAATAGAGCCACAATAGATGCGCCCATTCCAAATCCATGAATAGCATGAACATGCTCAGTCGATCCAAATAAATAATATAATGAGCCAAGCCCTAATAACCCCATTGCAGCAACGGTTAAGCCCATAATAGAACCGCCATAAAAAGCCACAGATAGGGCGGATGCAGCACCTTTTTCATTGGCAGATACGGTTGTACGGACATTCGCTTTGGTGGCTGAAAACATTCCGAAATAACCCGCCACACCAGAACACACTGCTCCAGTTAAAAATGATGCCGACGTGTGCCAGGTTTCAAAACCAACATATAAAGCAATAAATAACACAACAACGAAGCCTACTAAAATCGTGTATTCACGTTTCATAAACACCATCGCACCGTTGTGAATATCATCGGCAATTTCTTTAACTTTACCTGTACCTGCTGGCATTTTTAACAACATAGCGAAAATCAAAACCGCGATGACAAGACCAATAACTCCTAGAATTATAGGAATAAGCTCTAAACTCATATGTAACTCCTCTTTTTTAATTATACTCATTCTCGGGTTTACACCCAAAAAAACAGCGATTATTGTAAGCTTTTTCCATCTATTTTACAATGGCTATATTTTTCGTTGATTACTTTATAAGAAACCTTTGCATAACTCATGGCACGTGTTAAAAAGTTGCAAAAAACACCACTCTGCGTTAAAAAATTCGCAAATAGCGAGCTATTTGACTCATTTTTTTCCTTGATTGGTGCTTTTTTCATTCTTTTTTCCATCATCCCAGAGTTATGCAAAGGTCTCTATAAATTGACAATCATCAAGTCAAATTGTTTATTTATTTGTTCTAATACCCAAATCCCGATATAGAAATCATAACAAGGTTAAATATAATGAAAAATTTTGATGTTGCCATCGTTGGTGC
>JALSIL010000039.1 GCA_026990095.1 Lysobacterales bacterium | reverse complement strand
CTTCAGGTCAAGTCTTATTTCATGATTTAGATAATGGTTTCGGACATATATTCGGCCTATTTGTGAGAATTTTGAACTATCTATTCTCTGGCCTTGATGCAAATAAAGGGGTCAAGTCACTTTTCTTTTCACCTCCTTACCTAAGGTGTAAGAACTTGTATTAAACTATTCAATGGCAATTGGATAAAGAGATGACTATGTTGCAAGTGGTACTTAGAACATAAAGAGTGCTTAAAATAGAGTTTGAGTGGGATAAATCCCACTTACCAGTTTGGCTTCGTTTGGTTTTAAATAACCATTCAAGATTAAATATTTGATAAATAGCACAAACACTTGAAACTTCTGAATACACCTCAACCCAAGAACGCACCCTAAAGGAACAAACCAAAATCAAACCCTTCAGTTTAAGGGGGCTGTACCCTTTTTGCTTGGGTTTGAAGGTTTAGTGTAATTAGAATGCTTATTTTCATATTTAACACTATGCAAAGACTTATTAAAAGCATACCTCGAAGACCAAGATTTTTTAAATGTGGGAACCAAAGGAATCAATGGGATCGAAGGATTTGATTTTGTTGGATTGTTGGTTTTAATCGACGCTTTTTAGGTTTTGGTTTGGCTTTGAGTGGGCTAAACCCCACTTACCGATGTATTCTAATTTAGGGGTAAGTCTTAAAATACAAGTATGAGTATTAAGATATTGGGAACGGCATCCTTTTAGTGTTTGGCAGCCTTCCTTTTTAACTTTGCGTTATGCTTTACAAACCCCTGTGTTTCTTAGTTGATTTAAATGAAAGCACGTTTCCCTATGATATGATGGTTTTTTGGGTGTTTTTTTCTTTAACTAGCTAACCTGGAGGCCATTTCATTTGTCGTCCGGCAAGGAAGTGTAAGTGAAGGTGGTAGACGTCTTGGCCGCCATTTTTATTGCAATTCATTACCACTCGATAACCGTTTTCGTCTTCGCCTATTTGTTTGGCGTAATCTCTGGCTGCTAAAAACAATTGGCCCATAAGTTCTGCTTGGCTGTCTTTTATGTCATTAATCGTTGCTATGCGGATTTTGGGTATAAATAAGACATGAATTGGTGCTTGTGGGTTGATGTCTTTAAAACCTAAAACTGTTTCGGTTTCATAGATGACTTCGGCGGGTATTTCTTTATTGATGATTTTATCAAATATTGTTGTTTCTTGTTTCATTGTATTTCCTCTCTACTGCCAAAGGCGTGAGCGATTGTGCCAGCATCGACGTATTCCAACTCGCCACCTAATGGCACTCCGCGGGCTAAGGTTGTGGCTTTTATGTCAACTTTAGAACACAGCTGCGCAATGTATTGGGCAGTGGTTTGCCCTTCTAGTGTTGAGTTGGTGGCAATGATGACTTCTTTGATGGGTTCGTTTGAAAATATGTCTATCATCTTTGGAAAACCCAATTCACTTGGCCCTAAACCATCTAATGGGCTTAAGTTGCCATGCAGGACAAAATAAGTGCCTGAAAAGTCGGTAGATTGTTCTATTTGCATTAAATCAGCGGGTGTTTCGACGATGCATAATTGTTCGGCATTGCGCTTATCGCTAAGGCAAATGCGGCATAATTTGTGCTCTGTCAATGTTCTGCAGCGTTGGCATTCACCAATTTTTTCGCACGCTTGTTTTAAGATTTCTGCCAATTTAATGGCTTCATCTTTATTTTTTTGCAATAGGTTAAAACAAATTCTTTGTGCCGATTTTGGTCCAACGCCAGGCAGAATTTGAAATGAATGCATGAGTTGTGCAAGTAATGACATCTTAAAAGGGCAGTTTGAATCCTTCGGGTAATTGCAGTCCACCCATCATGTCTGCCATTGAGCCTTGGGTTTCGGCGACTATTTTATTTTGTGCGTCATTAAATGCAGCAATAATCAAATCTTCCATCATTTCCCTATCGCCATCAAGCATATCGTAGTCAATATCGAGTTTTTTTAGCATGCCTTTGCCTGTCATCAAAACCTTGACTATTCCTGCACCCGCTTGACCTTCGATTATTTTATTGGCGAGTTCGGCTTGTTGCTTTTGCATTTGCTCTTGCATTTTTTGAGCCTGTTGCATCATATTTCCTAATTGACCTTTCATTTTCTATACCTCTAAAAAGTTTTGACCGTCTTTGATTTGAATCACTTGTGCATCAAAGTTTTCTTGCATGTTTAGCACAAATGGGTTTTGTGAAACTTTTTGTTTAGTTTCTTGTACATTTGTATCTTGAATTAGTTGTTCTGTTCGGGCGATTGTTTGGGTATGGTCGCCGCCTTCGCAAATTTCTACTGCAATGGTTTCTCGAACACAATCCAGCAAGGCTTTCTTTAAATTTTTACATGCTCTATCCGTCATAAAAGCATGGGTTTGCTTATCAACCGATAACACCAGCTTACCCTTATCATTACTCACAACCAGTGAATTTCTTGCTAATTCTCTTGCTGTTCCGCGTATCGGCAAGGCATTAAAAATGCTTGCCCAATTTGTTTGGGTTATTTCATTTAGATTAAACTGTTGTTGAACTGGTGGTGTTTCTTGCACTGTCAGGGTTTGTTCTGGATATATCGGTTCAACCTTTGGGTTTTGTGCAGAATTATTTTGATTGGGTTGATTAATAGTGGATTGAGTTGTGTTTTGCTGCTGATTTAGTTGACCAGGAGTCGATTCAGGTGTTTTTTTTTCTGCTGTTGGAAATTGTCCAATTTTAAAAGCGAACAATCGCAATATTGTCATTTCAAAGCCTGTTTTGCTGTCGGGTGCTAAATTTATTTCTTCTTGTCCTTTAATCACGATTTGGTAATACAGTTGAACTTGTTCATGAGAAATGCCTTGAGCAAATTTAACAAGGGTTTGTTTATCGAACCGTGAACTTTCGACGTATTTGTTTAAAATTTGCAGCAATGAGATTTCATGTAACAACAATGCCATATCGTTTAGGAACAAGGCATAGTCTGGTGACATTTCAAAGATTTGTTGCAGTTGCGATGATAAATTTTCAGCATCCTTTGCGGCAATATAAATCAACAAATCCACAACACTGTTTTTATCAATGGTGCCAAGCATGAGCTTAACGCCTTCTTCTTTAACATTTCCCGCACCAAAGGCTATGGATTGATCTAGCAAACTCAATCCATCGCGCATAGAGCCCTCCGCTGCCCGTGCAATAAGTTCTATGGCACTGGCATCGTAGGCAATATTTTGCAACTCCAATAGCTTAATTAAATGATTATTGATTTGCATTAGGCTTAATCGTTTAAGATTAAACTGCAAACAACGTGAGAGTACCGTTACGGGTAATTTCTTGGGTTCTGTTGTTGCCAATAAAAACTTAACATGCGGAGGTGGTTCTTCGAGCGTTTTTAACAAGGCATTAAAACTACTTTTAGAAAACATGTGGACTTCATCAATGAGGTAAATTTTGTAACGTCCGCTGGTTGGCGCGTATTGAACATTTTCAAGCAACTCTCGGGTGTCATCCACTCCTGTTCGTGAAGCGGCATCAACTTCAACCAAATCCACAAAACGTCCTTCTGATATTTGCGTGCAAGCCGAACAAACTCCACAAGGAGAACCGGTTACGCCTTTTTCACAATTTAATGCTTTGGCAAGGATTCGTGCCACGGTGGTTTTGCCCACACCTCGTGTTCCGGTAAATAAAAAGGCATGGTGGATTCTGTCGTTTTCTAAACCATTTATCAGTGCTTGAGACACGTGTTCTTGACCGACTAGTTCCGTAAAGTTTTGTGGTCTAAATTGGCGTGCAAGGGCTTGGTAGCTCATAAATGATTTTGTTCGATTTGAAAGATTTAGTATGAAGTTTTTTGCTTAAATAATCAATGTTTTAACTGCATTTTTTAAAAAACTAAGTTGATTAATCCGACTGCCCTAATTTTTTAAATCCTGATATGCTTAAATTCAACCAACCCAGAATCAATAAACTGCCACCTATGGGTATCAACCAAGTTAATGAAGACTGACCAAATAAAACCAAAACATATAAACCACCGCAAAACAGCAAAACACCTAACAGCATGCTGATTATTGTGGAACGAATCCAAAAATCAGGCGATTTTATCGAAGCTAACCACAACAGTAAAATGGCATGCAACAACTGAAAAACAATGGCGTTATTGAACAACAAATACATCTCAGAACTTCTATCGAGTTTAAAAAAATGACTTCCTGCTGCAGCTAATATTACTGCCGTCATTCCATAGACGGCAGCAATGATGAAGGTTATTTTATTGGTATTAATTAGCTTTCTCTTTTGCTTTTTTTGGAATGTCTTCTATTATATCACTTAAGTTTTTATTCAGTGCATCAATTTTAAACTGTGGCACCAAATAAACCCACTGACCCACCAGTTTCTCTATAGCCGGCAAAGAATCTGCTTGTTCAACTGTGAATTTTACGTAGTTTTTGTCTTTGTACTTATACAGGCTTAAATGGTAAACAACCCCTGAAAACAGTTCATAAGTTACGGTATTGATTAATTTTGATTCCGCTAAGTCAATTTCCTTAACGACATCATCAACAGTAAATTTAGACAAACCATTGGCTAAAACCTTAAACATAATGTCTTTTTTAACCTGTTTGTTTTTAGGAGTATTCTCAAGCACAAAAGATTCATCTTGTGGTGATTCCTTTACAATCTTGAAGGCTTCTTTGTCGCTTGATTTATAAGAAACGGACTTAACTGCAGAACTGTCCACATCAACAATGGTTTTTATCATCCAATACTTCTTATCCATATTAATTTGCAATCGACCTTCTGCTAACCACGACGATTTATCTGCATTCTTTCGGACGTAAGTTCCCTGCCCTTTTGTGGAATTTTTACCCATAAAAACATCAGCCAAAACCTCTCCAGATGCCAGTAACTTAACATGAACCGCCCCAGCTTCGTCCAGTCCGAGTCGACTGTAATTTTGAGGGTTGCTGGTTTTGGCTTGTTTTAATTTAAATTTTCTTAGGCTCAATAGCATGTCAGCAATTTTATTGGTATCCGCAAAATACGAATCAAGTTCTTGAATACGCCAAGTGCCATCCTTTTTGGAAAGGTGCAGACTTTCTTGACCTTGACTTAATGTGATTGCATCAATGTCATTGATTTTATTCTGTAACGCAGGAATTAGTAGCGAACTTTCAACACTTGTGGTTTTTTTATTTTGTAAAACAAAATAGCTAATCACCGCCAACAATAAAACAAGAACAATTAAGTATTTACTATTTTTCATATTTCCCTCCGTTCTTTCTCGGTTTGAACCACAAGACAAACACCCCAATTAAACTGATTAATAATGGCAAAAGTCCTATATTGATAATTTTTAATCGCGTTCCTAAATCTTTTATGTCTTTATCCAATGAACGGCGAACTTCTCGGAGCTTTTTACGCACCTCTAACTTTTCTTCTTGAAACTTTTTCAATTCTTGCTCTTGTTCGGGACTCATTATCATGCGATCTTGTTGACCTTTTTCACGCTGAATTTGATTAAGCTTTTGCTCGGTTTCACGCAGCCTTTGTTTCAGGACATTCTCTTGTTCTCTGAATTTTTTATCCGAGGCTTTTTGCAGCTCAAGCACTTTAGTAAATGGGCGGGCTGAATTTTTACGTCCGCGAATATTTATCAAATCTGGGCTACCTGACATATTATCCAATAAATTTATCACGAGATTACCATTATCTGCAAAAGCAGAAAAAACACTTCGACCAAAAAAGTTCTGGCTTTTTACCCACATTTGGTTAAATAAAATATCCACATCAGCAAATAAAACCACTTTGGGCTCATTATTCTCCATCACTACAGCAGATTCATCTTGCCCCTCTATGCCTTTGGGAAAAGCTGTTTTTATCGCACCTGTTAAACGCCCTGCTATGGAATGGTTTTTCCCGTCTGCTTTGTAGTCT
>JALSIL010000038.1 GCA_026990095.1 Lysobacterales bacterium | reverse complement strand
GTAGGGCAGGAATTTTTCGTACCTTTAATTCCCTACGCAGTCTAGCGTGGCGTTACCCACCATTACAGAAAAATCCACCGCACGGTCAAGCACATTTGGTTTTTGCCAACACACAAAGCCCACGCAAAAAAACCAAAAGAGCTTTCCCTTCCCCACCACCACCCGAATTAAAATAATCAGAATAAAGTAATGCAAATTGATAATCTTTTATTAGTTTTGGACAATTAATGTCCTGAAATAAATATCAAGAATAAAAATAACAGAATGACAGTCAAAGAATCATTTGGGGAACATATCAAAAGACTGAGGGAAGAACATAAACTACCACTTAGAAAAGTTGCGTCCGTATTAGACCTTGACCCTTCAACACTAAGTAAAATAGAAAGAGGCGAAAGAACCGCAAACAAAGAAATGTTACCATTACTTGCTGAATTATTCAGTAAAAATGAAAAAGAATTAAGCTTAATTCTTTTTAGCGACAAAGTCGCTTATCAGCTTATGGAAGAAGAAAATCCTAATGAAATATTGAAAGTCGCAGAAGAAAAAATACAATACTTAAAAAACAAGAACGCTAAACAAGGTTCACTTAATCTCAAATAATTATGACAGTTAAAGACCTTGTTAGAAAATATCATTCTGACAGAGAAACATACCTGAAACCGAGTTATAACGAAACACAACTTCGGACTGATTTCTTAGAACCATTTTTTGAATTACTTGGTTGGGACATTACAAATTCAAAAGGAAAACCAACCAATGAACGTGAAGTTTTAGTTGAAGAAGGTTTAAAAGCAGATGCTACCGCAAACACTAAAAAACCTGATTACACTTTCAGACTTTTTTCTGAACGAAAATTCTTTTTAGAAGCAAAAAAACCAAATGTAAAAATCGAAAAAGATAACGAACCTGCAAAGCAGGTTCGTAGATATGGATTTACAGCAAAACTGAAAATATCAGTTTTGTCAAATTTTGAATATTTAGCAATCTATGATTGCTCACAAAAAGTTGAAAAGGACGATTCGGTAACAAAATCAAGAATAAATATTTACCACTACACAGAATATGAATCTGCTTTTGAGGAAATTAAAAAACAATTAAGCCATCAAGTAGTTTACAATGGTGAGTTTGACGAAACTTGGAAAGACATTGAAGAACAACTTAAACTGTCAAGCGTTGATAGCCTTTTTCTTTCTCAAATTAATGATTGGAGAATTATTCTTGGTAAAGAAATCTACTCACATAGACCAGATGTTTCAACTGAAGAACTAAATGATATTGTTCAATCATACATAAACAGCATCATATTTTTACGAGTTTGTGAGGATAGAAATTTAGAAGCTTACAAAACACTTTTGAACTTTGCAGATAAAAATGATTTCACTTCATTAATTAAAAAGTTTAAAGAAGCCGACAAAAAATATAATGCAGGACTTTTTAATCATCCACTAACAAAAGAAATAATATCAAATAATAGCTCTGCATTTTGGATAATAATTGAGCATCTGTACTTTCCTGAAAGTAGTTATTCTTTTTCAGTATTCTCGTCAGACATTTTAGGAAATATCTATGAAATATTTTTGGGAGAGCAATTGACCATTGAAAATGCTGAAATATTAATAAAAAAGAAGCCTGAAAATATAGACAGAGATATTGTTACAACACCAACATTTATTATTCAAGATATTTTACGTCAAACAGTCGTAAAACATTGTGAAGGCAAAACGGACAAGGAAATTATAAACTCTTCTTTTGCTGATATTGCTTGTGGTTCAGGTGCATTTTTATTGGAAACTTACCAATTACTACAAGATACATTAATCGATTACTATTTAAAAAACGATACTAAGAAACTAATCCAAACATCAATTGAAACTTTCAAGCTTCCTTTTGAAATTAAAAAGACAATCTTAGAAAATTGCATCTATGGAATTGACAAGGACTATAATGCAGTTGAAGCTTGTAAATTCGGTTTGCTCCTTAAACTACTTGAAAATGAAGACAATTCAACCATTTCAACACCCGCACTTCCAAACCTTAAAAACATTCAATTTGGAAACAGCTTAATTGACAATTCAATAACGACTAAGAAGAATCAAAATGAAATTAATCCTTTCGATTTTGGAAAAACAAAATTTGATGTAATTGTTGGTAATCCACCATATATGGCAACCGAACATATGAAGCAGTTTACACCTTTAGAATTGCCTTTATATAAAAAACACTACTCATCATCTTACAAACAATTTGATAAGTATTTTTTGTTCATAGAAAGAGGCTTAAATCTATTAAAACCAAAGGGCTATTTTGGATATATTGTTCCGAGCAAGTTCACAAAAGTTGGTGCAGGTAAAAAGTTGAGAGAGTTACTTATTGCAAACAAATCAGTAGAACAAATAATTTCGTTTGGAGCAAATCAAGTATTTCACGACAAAACAACTTACACCTGTTTGTTGATTCTTAAAAATGACAAACAAAAAGAATTAAGTTATTTAGAAGTTGATTCTTTAAAAAATTGGAAAACAAGAAAAATCAATGATGAACACTTCGATTCCGTTAAGTTTGACGAACTTAAAAAGAATGATTGGGTTCTTGTTCCAAGCATATTAAAACCAGCTTTCAATGCTATAAATAAGCAGTCTGTAACTTTAGAAAACTTAATTGGTTCAGATAATATTTATAATGGTATTCAAACAAGTGCCAATAATATTTATATCCATTCCAAAACAAAAGAAGATAAAAAATACATCTATTTTTCTAAAGATGACATTGATTGGAAAGTAGAAAAAGTATTAACAAGACCATATTACAAGACTTCAAGCGGAGATGACAACCTAAATACTTATCGCCCTTTTAGTCCGAATACTTTTGTTATTTACCCCTATTTAAAAACAAAAAAGGGAATACAATTTGTTGAAATTGACAAATTAAAAACCAACTATCCTAATTTGTTTTCATTTCTAAATCACTACAAAAGCAAGTTAGACAATTCAAAAAGAGACATAAAGCCAACACCTGAAACAGCAAACGAATGGTATCGTTTTGGAAGACATCAAAGTCTTGATAAATGTGATGTTCCCGCTAAAATTATAGTTGGAGTTTTGGCTCAGGGCAATAAATATGCAATTGATTATTATGGTACGTTAATTTCATCAGGTGGAACAGCAGGATATTGTATGATTACTTTACCTGACGATTTCGCTTACTCAATTTACTATATCCAAGCTCTTTTAAATTCTAAGTACTTAGAATGGTTTTCTGCGTTAATCGGAGAGGTATTTAGAGGTGGATATATCGCAAGAGGAACTAAAGTATTGAAGAAATTACCTGTTAGAATTATTGATTTTGATAACAAGAAAGAGAAGGCAATACACGATAAAATTGCTTCTATTCAAAAGGAATTAATTGGTATTCAAGGACAAATAGATAAAAACAAAGGAATCAACAGAAAGTTAATTCCGCTACAACGTCAATTTGATAGTCAAAAGAATGAATTAGACCAGACACTTAACACATTATTCAACTTAGGAGAAAGCGACAACCTTATTCCTCTAATTTCAAAATTATATGCAACTAATTAAAAACGCATCTAAGGAAAAATTAAGGGGTGGTTTTTATACTCCTGAGCCAATTGCATCATTTATTTTAAAATGGGCTTTCAATGGCAACAAAGAATTAGATATTCTTGAACCAAGCTGTGGAGATGGCGTTTTCTTAGAAGAAATTCAAAAAGGAAACTACGAATACAATTCTGTTTCAGGAATTGAATTTGATGAGATTGAAGCTATAAAATCAAAAAAAATTGGGTTAGATAAATCCAAAATTATCAACTCTGATTTTCACGATTTCTGCATCAATACAAAACAGAAATTTGATTTAATAATTGGAAATCCTCCATACATTCGCTATCAATATTTCGATAAAGAACAACAAAAATTTGCTTCGGATATTTTTGGTAAAGCAAACTTAAAATATTCTAAACTTACCAATGCTTGGGTTTCTTTTGTTGTTGGCTCATCCCTACTATTAAAAGAAGAAGGAAAAATTGGTTTCGTGCTTCCTGCGGAAATACTACAAGTTTCTTATGCACAACCTCTAAGAGAGTTTTTAGGGCAATTCTACAACAAAATAAACATTGTGTCTTTTGAGAAGTTGGTGTTTCCTGATATTCAACAAGAAGTCATTTTACTATTATGTGAGAAAAACAATACTAAAACGCATTTAATTGAACATTTGGAGCTAAGAGATGCAGAGGAACTTCAAAAGTTAGATGTATCAAAGCTGAAAAGTCCAAAGAAAAAAATTGATTTCAAATCAAATAAATGGACTTTCTATTTTCTTGATCAAAAAGAAATAGATTTTTTAGAACGACTTCAAACAAAAAAGATAATTCCCAAATTAGGAGATTACGCAAAAGTTGAAGTTGGAATTACTACGGGTTCAAATCCATTTTTTACTGTACCGCTTTCTACTGTACAATTTTACAATTTGGAGAAGTATGCAAGACCATTAGTAGGCAGAAGTGTACAAGTTCCAAGTGCGATTTTTACTGAAAAAGATTGGAAAAAAAATAGAGATTCAGAAGCAAGAACACACTTTTTATCTTTTCCGAAAATGAAAGATTTAAATGGTTCACTCGGAGCAAGGGATTATATCGCTTGGGGAGAAGAATCGGAAATAAACAAAGGATATAAATGTAGAATCAGAGACGAATGGCAAATCGTGCCATCACAACGAATTTCTGATGCTTTATTTATTCGTAGAAACAACAAGTATCCAAAGTTGATAATTAATGAAGCCAAAGCATATACAACAGACACAATGCACCGAGTAACCGTAAAAGAAAATGCAGAGATAAAAGCATTAACAGCAAGTTATTACAACTCGCTTTCTTTTGCATTCTCCGAAATTTGTGGAAGAAGTCACGGTGGTGGGGTTTTAGAACTAATGCCTAATGAAGTAGAAAGAATCCTTTTGCCGTACAATGAAAACAATGCAGAATTATTACCAGTAATCAATAAAATGATTCGAGAGAAAAAAGATATTTCTGAATTACTTAAAATCACGAATGAAAAGATATTAAAGGAAAATTTCGGACTGACTGATTCAGAAATTGAATTGGCAGATAATATTTGGAAGAAATTATCTAAAAGAAGGTTGAATAGAGGGAAGAATTAACAATTTTCATAATATGAGAAATAGAATATGGACAGAATTAACACAAGCAAAACACAATATTGAGTTTGCTACTTTATATTCAGACCATCAAAGATTTGTTCTTAGAGTTTTTAATATCTGTATTTTGACTTTCTCTTCAGCAGGAATAATGGGATGGAAAGTTTGGCAAAATCTACCTTTAATTGCTTGTGTCGTGATTGCTATTCTTTCATTATTAAAATTGTTACAACCACACCTGATTATGAATGAAAAGCAACTAAAAAGCCTTGATGATATTCATAGGTTTTATGCAGACTACTATAATCAAATCGAAAAATTATGGTATGACTTTGAATCTGGTAGATTACCAGAAGAACAAGCAACTAAACAGTTTTTTAAATTAAAAAAAAGGGAAACAGAAATTAACCCAATTATAGCAGAAACTATTAGAAATAAACCAAAACGAATTGTAAACAAATGCAAATTGCATTCAGACCAATATTTTAATCAAGTTTTTAACACATAAATTATGGCAAAAGAAACAAAACAACAACCGCAAGGTAGACCAAAAAATAATCCAGGAGATGGACCAAAGCCAAAAGCGAATAGTATGCCTCGTTATCAGACTCCACCACCGCCTCCGCCACCTAAGAAAAAGGGATAAGCCAACGCTAAAAGTCATACACATTGCCAAGTCACTCAAAAGCCAACCGCACGAGCCAAAACTTGTCAAAGAGTATGCCTTTTGCCAACACTCCACAGACGGAAAAGAAAACCAAACGGTGGGTAACAATGGCTAAA
>JALSIL010000037.1 GCA_026990095.1 Lysobacterales bacterium | reverse complement strand
CAAGCCCTTTATTTGATGGAGCAACGGCTGATGCGTGGTTAATAGAAAGCCAAACTGGACAGTTGAGAGGTTATGATCTTGATAAATGGGTAGAGCAGTATGATGCTAATGATTTCCCTGGCATCGTATTAGGTGACTCGAATGTAATGCTAGTAAATGTTTTGCAAAACAGTTCCATACCAATGCAGATAGGGCAACCTTCAATTTCACTATTAGGAATAGGGGATAGAGCACTGGCTTTTGGTGAAGAAAGTTCGGACTTAGAGATATTTCCTAAAAGTGGGTCTTTTGATAAAACCATCGCAGTAACGATGCGAGTAAACACTGCGTTATTGGGGCAGGGAAATTTTGTTCTTAGGTGGAAAGTTGGCTCAAAACCACAACAAGTTATTGGTATAAATAGGGAGGAAAATAAAAACGGGTATTTCACTAAAAAAATATATTTTGCGAAAGGTGGTGCTCATAACGTCAATGTTTCATTATTAACAGCAGGTGGAACAGTGCTTGAATCAGTATCTGCTACCTATACGATAGCAGGCGCTGGATCGTTACGTCGTGATACTGATGGTGATGGTTTGCCTGATATAGTAGAAATTGATATTGGCCTTAACCCATTGTTAGATGATTGGGATGTGGATTTAAATGGTGATGGCTGGACTGAAGTAGATGCATGGTTAAGACGCTATTGTTTAAATGCAGTGACTAAAACACCTGTTGTTGAAGATGAGTGCATAGATGAAAATGGATTACCTAAGGACACAGATAAAGATAATTGGTCTGATTTTGATGAAGTTTTAAGAGGTACTAACCCTTTTGATCCGCAGTCACAATTAACTCAACTTGACCCACAACCAGAACTAACTCAACAACGGAATCTAAAATACAAAGATTTCCCTTCTGTTTCACGACTCTATGAAGTTGAATACCAAACGGATAATGGAATATTGCTAGCACCAATATCACCTGAATTGAAATGGTCTGAAGTTAACGCTGTGACAATCAATGGTAAAGATTTATATAACACCCAAAATTTATTGGGCTCAGATGAGATTATAAAGGCAGGATTTAGCCCAGAACAAGTTTCTTCACGTTTGCGCAAAAGTGCAGCAGATATAGAGCTTTCTCAAAATAAACTACCAGCTTTGAGGTTGCCAGCTAGTGACAGTGTGGTTATAAATGTTACACACCGTTATCACCCTGCGGATACGAATAGTTTTGATACTTCGGCAGATTACAAACGTATTTATAAAGTCTGGTTATCAAGACATTCAGATGTAACCCCCAAAGCAATGCTTGAGGAATCTGGTGAAGGTGATTGGACAACTGCAGAAGAATGGCGCGAAGCTTTTATTGCATATTTATTGCCTCGATTAACAATTATTCATAATCCAAATGTAAGTATTGAATCAACCTTGCCTATAAATGTTATTGAAGCTGTATTAACAAAAGAGTCAGTTTTTCAAAGTGAATTCAAAACACAGATATTTGTGCCTTCTACCCAATTTGGTGATTTGCAGTTAGCCAAAGAATGGGAGAAGAGCTTACGTCGTTTTGCAGGGCCTGATTATTCATTAGATAAATCAGTGATAGCCATCACCAATGCATTAAAAACTGGGAAGCCTTTAGCAAACCACCAGACTTGGTTGCAAACACATTTTTTAGCTGGAGAAGCTGGGTCGCGTTCTGATGAATATATCGTAAATAAATTTATTGATGAGTCTGTGTCGTTAGATTTACTACGTCAGTACCAATTTCGTTTAGTAACCTTACCAAACTCAAGAACACGGATTGCTTCAGATATATCTGTATTAGAACTTGCTGTAGATTCTGATAGTGATGGTTTAAATAATAATGTTGAAATAAATCAGTCCATCGGCCAAATATCAATGCCATGGTTTAAGGATAGCGATGGAGATTTAATATCTGATGGGGAAGATGAATGCCCTAACGACCCTTTAAATACTTGTGGTGCCAATCCTGTTCGACCACAAATAAGTCTTGATGCAGATTTTTCAATAACAGAACCTTCTATAGATGCTGATGTAGCATTGGTGGGTGTGCGATTAAGTAAAATGGCTGATGAAGCCGTTACAATTACATATCAAACCTTAGTAGCGGTAAATGATACTGCAATCGTTGGTGAAGATTTTACGATGGTAAGTGGCACGGTAATTATTGCAGCAGGCCAACAAACTGCGGTAATAGAAATACCCATTTTATCGGATACTAATGATGAAGAAGGTAGTGAAACTTTTAGTTTTCAAATTATAAGTGTAGAGAATGCTGTTTTAGCAGATGATGGTATTGTTAAAATAACCTTAAATGATAATACTGAGGTAACTCCTACGTTAGATGCCCCTTTATTATTAAATGCCATAGCACAAACCTACATAAGAGATACTGCGATAACAGCGTTGAACTTTGAAAATAATGGAGGTGGTTCATTAACATCTTGTACCGCCGATAGTTTACCCACAGGTTTATCAGTTGCAATCAACGCCAACACTTCAAGTTGTATTATCACCGGCACTCCTGCTGAAGTACAATTACCAACAATACATACCATTACAGCAGCAAATGCTACGGGTAGTAACACAGCAACTGTAAGTATAGAAATTGAGGAAATAACACCTCTAGTAGCACCTAATTTAGTAAATCTACCCCTACAGACTTTTACAAAAGGAATAGCAATAACACCACTAGTATTTGTTAATAACGGAGGTGGAGAAATAACAAATTGTAATCCTGAAGTGGTGCCGTTTGGACTAAGTGTTAGCATTACGGATGATAAAAAAAGCTGTCAATACACTGGCACACCTACGAGCACTCAACCTGGCACTGAACATTTTTTAGAGGCATATAATGCTGAGGGAAGTTCTGTTGCGACGGTGTACATTGAAATAATAGAGGATACAAGCACAGATACGACTCCACCTATTGCAAGCCAATTCACTCCTGCAGATGGAAGTGTGGATGTTGAGCTAAATACAGTTGTTTCGTTAGTCTTCAATGAGGATATGTACGCACAAACAATCACTAATGAGAGCTTCACACTGTACTCCATTTTGGATGAAAATATCTTCTCAAGCGTGACTTACCATGATAGTTCAAAAAAAGCAACCTTAAAACCTGATTCAAACCTTGCACTATTAAGTACCTATACTGCAAATGTTACCCCAATGATTACAGATTTAGCTGGTAATGCTTTAGTAGATACTTCATGGGGATTTACGACTCGCGATGGGCAATGGCAGAGTCGACAAGAAGTTGTTTCAAGTACGACATCAAGACCTAAAATTGCTAGTAATGCTTCAGGTGATATATTTGTTGTTTGGACACAATTTGTTGCAAATAAAAGCAGGGTGTTTTCTAGTCATTATACTCCTAGCGGTTGGAGCACACCTACCGTTTTAGAAAATTCGGTTGAAGGCAATGCCCAAGCCCCACAAATAGTTGTGGATAGAGATGGAAATGCAGTTGTTGTTTGGCTGCAAGATGGTATTGGAGGGAGAAGGAGTACTTGGACTAACAATTACGCAGTTGAACAAGGTTGGGGAGTTGCTCACAGTATAGACTTTGATAATGGAGGTAACTCTTCTTCACCGCAAATTGCTGTAGATGAAAATGGAAGTGTTATTGCTGTCTGGAGTCAGCAAAATGAGAAGTTTGGATCTTTTGAAAATATTTGGATGAATTATTTCTCGTTAGGTGACTGGGGGAGTGCACAAAAGGTTGAGAGTTCAAATAGTTTGAGCAGATTCCCGCAAGTTGCAATAGATCAGACTGGGAATGCTTTGATATTGTGGCGTAAATGGAACGGAAATAGGTATAGCATTTTATCTAAATATTACTCACTTACTGAAGGGGGGGATATTATTGAGGAAATAGATACGAGTGTAGGAAACTCATCTTTTCCTAGATTAGTAATAAATGAATCAGGTATTGCTATGGCTATTTGGTCTCAAGATGATGGGGTTCAAAACATTTGGTCTAATCGTTTTGATCCAAACACAGGCTGGGGAGATGCGGTACTTCTGGAAAATAACTTAACAGATGCTTCCTATCCACAAATTTCGATTTCTTCTACGGGAAAAGCTTTGGCAATATGGATGCAGGAGGCTGGCTCTAAGACTAATATTTGGTCAAATAGTTATGGTTCTGAAGGTTGGGGAATTGCTACTCAACTAAATGACATTGATGACTGGAATGCAGAATCACCACAAATTATTGTTGATGCTTTAGGTAATGGATTGGCAGTGTGGTCTCAAAGTGATGAAGCTAGAACTTGGTCTATTTGGTGGAGCAGATTTAGTCATATAGAAGGGTGGAAACCATCAAGAAAATTTATTGAAATTGATGAAGGTAATGAAGTGGGACCAGAAATTATTGTTGATGATAAGTCTGGCAAAGCAACTGCGGTATGGGAAAGGTATAGAATTTACAACGGAATTGAAAGTAATGAGGGTGGTCGCATTGAATCTAGTCATTTTAAATAAGCAGATAAATAAGTAAATTACAAAGTTTAAAAAAGGGGATGTATTCATAGAATGCATCCCCTTTTTTATTTCTAATTTCAGTAGGTTATTTAGGTCATTCATAATAAAATCATTTCATGTCACTAAATGTATCCATTGCACAAATAAATCCTATCGTTGGTAGTTTTAAACATAATACTCAACTTGTATTAGATGCTATCTCACAAGCAAAAAAAGAGAACGCAGATGCTATTCTTTTTCCCGAATTAGTCATCACAGGCTATCCACCTGAGGATTTGCTATTTCGCCCAGCTTTCTTAAAAAAAGTTGAAGATACCTTAGAGAAAATCGCAAAAGCGGTAAAAGATATAACCGTCATTATTGGTACGCCATTAGAAAAAGAAGGCAAGCTATTCAACACCGCCTGTGTGATGCAAGACGGAAAAATCACCCAAACCTACGCAAAACAACACTTACCCAACTACCGTGTTTTTGACGAAAAGCGCTATTTTAGACGCGGTAAAGAAAGCGTGGTTATTGATATAGCAGGGCATAAGGTTGGATTGCTAATCTGTGAAGATATTTGGATGGAAGCCCCTGCACAAGACGCCAAACAGACAGGCGCTGAAATACTCTTCGTATTAAATGCATCACCTTTTCGTTCAAATAAAACGATTGAGCGCTTAAATATGTTGGAGAAACGCGCTACGGATAATGAGCTTCCCATTGTTTATGCCAACTTAGTTGGCGGGCAAGACGAATTAATTTTTGATGGTGAGTCGTTAGTCGTTGATCCTGCAGGACAGCTAATTTTTCAAGCGCCTAGTTTTGAAGCGGGCATATTCACGGTTAATGTTCCCTTTAAAAAGTCATCCAAAGCAATAGCTCCACGAGAACAGAACACACTTGCCAATATTTATAATGCACTCGTATTGGGTGTAAAAGATTACGTAAACAAAAATGGTTTTCCAGGTGTGATGCTAGGTTTGTCAGGTGGCATTGATTCGGCACTGACCATGGCAATTGCCGTGGACGCTTTAGGCGCAGAAAATGTAGAAGCCATCATGATGCCCTTTCGTTATACCGCTGACATTAGTAAACACGATGCCGCTCAGCAAGCAAAAACACAGGGCGTAAAATATCGTGAGATACCCATCGAGCCTATTTTCAATAGCTTTAGCGATGCACTTTCAAAAGAGTTTGATGGTATGGAAAACGATGTGACCGAAGAGAACCTACAGGCAAGATCGCGCGGTGTAATTCTCATGGCTATGTCAAATAAGCTAGGTAAAATGCTCTTAGCAACAGGCAATAAAAGTGAAATGGCGGTGGGCTATGCAACGCTTTATGGTGATATGGCAGGAGGCTACGCACCGTTAAAAGACGTGTTCAAAGTTACCGTCTATGATTTAGCGCGCTATCGCAATAGCATTGGTGATGGTGATTTACTAACGGGCGAGTCTGCCTCATACAAGGAGATTATTCCAGATCGCGTTATTACACGCCCGCCATCAGCCGAATTAGCACCTGACCAAGTAGACGAAGATTCTCTTCCTCCCTATGAAATCTTAGACGCAG
>JALSIL010000036.1 GCA_026990095.1 Lysobacterales bacterium | reverse complement strand
CGATGCTCTGTTATCAAAATACGCCGGTGGTTTGGGTAATGATTGGACGCGAGTCCGTGGTCTTGGTTCTCGAATTAAAGGAACCAATGGCGAATCACAAGGTGTTGTTCCCTTTTTAAAAGTGGCTAACGACACAGCTGTTGCCGTTAATCAAGGCGGAAAGCGTAAAGGTGCAATGTGTGCCTATCTGGAAACATGGCATGTGGATATTGAAGAGTTTTTAGACTTACGTAAAAACACAGGGGACGAACGCCGACGCACGCACGACATGAATACGGCAAACTGGATTCCTGATTTGTTTATGGAACGTGTCGCAGAAGAAAAGTCATGGACATTATTTTCACCAGAAGAAGTGCCAGAATTGCATGACTTATATGGCAAAGCCTTTCGTGAAAAATACGAACATTACGAAAAATTGGCAGCTGATGGTAAGTTGATTAATACTAAAGTGGTGCAAGCCACTGACATTTGGCGCAAAATGTTGGGCATGTTGTTTGAAACAGGCCATCCCTGGATTACTTTTAAAGACCCGTGTAATATTCGTTCACCACAACAACATATTGGAGTCGTGCACAGCTCAAATTTATGTACCGAAATTATGCTTAACACCAGTGATGAAGAAATTGCCGTTTGTAACCTTGGTTCTGTTAATTTACCACAGCACACAACCGCAGAGGGTTTGGATCATAAAAAGCTAGAAAAAACCATTACCACAGCCATGCGCATGTTGGATAATGTTATTGATTATAATTTTTACAGTGTGCCACAAGCCCGTCGGTCCAATCTCAAACATCGCCCAGTTGGTATTGGTTTAATGGGATTCCAAGATGCACTTTACAAGCAAAATTTAGCTTATACAACGGATCAAGCGATTCAATTTGCCGATGAGTCCATGGAGGCGGTCTCTTATTATGCGATTCAAGCATCCAGTGATTTGGCGGTACAACGTGGCAGTTACCCAAGTTATGAAGGTTCTTTGTGGTCGCGAGGCATTATGCCAATTGATTCAATTGAATTGTTGGAACAGGAGCGCGGAAAATACATTCAACAAGACAAATCTTTCACGATGGATTGGGATAAGTTGCGTAAGAAAGTTAAGTCTCAAGGAATGCGCAACTCAAATACCATGGCAATTGCACCAACTGCTACGATTTCCAATATTTCGGGCGTTTCGCAATCGATTGAACCGATCTATCAAAATTTATTTGTTAAATCTAACTTATCAGGTGAGTTCACTATCGTTAATAAATATTTAGTCGAAGATTTTAAGAAATTAGATATTTGGGATGATGTTATGATTAATGATCTGAAATATTTTGATGGCAGTGTGCAAAAAATTGATCGTGTACCCGATGATTTAAAAGCCAAGTACGCCACCGCATTTGAAGTGGACGCAGGTTGGATGATTGAAGCAGCATCGCGTCGCCAAAAATGGATTGACCAAGGGCAATCACTCAATATTTACATGAAAGAGCCATCGGGTAAAAAATTAGATGCCATCTATAAATTGGCTTGGGTTCGTGGTTTAAAAACAACTTACTATTTACGTTCGTTAGGTGCAACACAAGCAGAAAAAGGCGTAGAAGAAAGTGGTTCGGGAGTAAAAAAATCCAGTTCAGAGGCGCCATTGGCGTGTTCTATACTTGATCCAGATTGCGAAGCTTGTCAATAAAAAATGTTTTTGCGCTTCTTTTAATGAAGCGCAAGATTAAATCAAGTTAAACCTGTTAATTTTAGTTTTCACTTTACAGACTTATTTAGAGAAACAATCACAAATGCATGTGCCCAAGGCACAGGTAAAAAAATAAAAATACGCTACCGTTTTGAATCAAAAAATGGTAGGATTATCAGCGGACAAACCGCAGGAGAGATGAATGTATAATTGGGACGACCCATTAGGACTTGGTAAAAAAGAGGAAACCAAAGAAGCAACAATCGCTCAAGATGTTCAAAAAGACGTCAAGGCAGAGGAAATTGTTGCACGAGCAGAAGTTAAAGAAAAAGCGGCTCCAGTGATTAATCATACCCCAGAAAATACTGAGAATAATGCCAGAGTAGCGGTAGAACCTGTTAAAGCAGATGACAAACGCGTCATCAATGGTCAAACAGATATTAACCAGTTGGCTCCTTTTAAATACCCGTGGGCTTGGAAATATTTCTTAAATGCCAACAAAAACCACTGGACACCATTGGATATAAATATGACCAGTGATGTGCATGATTTTCACCACAAATTAAACGATGATGAACGCCATGTTTACACCAATGTTTTATCCTATCTGACCACTTCTGATATTTTAGCCATGCGTAATATTGGCTTAGCCGTGATGGAAAAAATGAGTGCACCAGAGTTGCAAATTTATCAAGCTCGTCAAGTTTACGAAGAAGCCTTGCATACTTGGACGTATCAACATTGCATCGAGACCATAGGTCTTGATCAAGGTGAAATTTACAACCGTTACCGCGTTGTACCAGAAATTAACCAAAAAATTCAAATAGCCAATCGCCGTTTAGATTCGGTTTTACGGTCTGATATGGATTTGGGCAATAAAGACGATTTACACGAATTTGTTATGGCGTATATTTTCTTTGCAGCAATCTTCGAAGGCTGTTGGTTTTACAATGGTTTTTCCCCTATTTTCTCATTGCAAAGACGTGGCATGATGAAAGGCACGGCAGAACAGTTGCAATACATTATGCGAGATGAAGTCATGCATGCCTCATTTGGGATACGTGTGGTTAAGCAAATATTTGCAGAAAATGACATCAAACTTGATCCAGAAGCCATTCGTGATATGTGGGATGAAGCTGAAGCTGCGGAAAGTGCTTACGCTAAATACATCTTAAAAAGCCCAATTCTTGGCTACAACGCACAAGACCACAGTGAACAATTCAGATACATCGCCAACCGCAGAGCACGTTCGCTTGGTATGGAAGAACCCTTTCCTGGTGCACAATGTTCATTGGGTTGGTTGGATGAGCAATCAAACCTACGCAAAGAGAAAAATTTCTTCGAAACACGCGTAACAGAATACCAAACCGGCGGTGCATTAAGTTGGGATTGATAGTTAAAATTAATGCAAAAGAATTAAAAAGGCATTATTACAATGCCTTTTTTTATGAATACTTATGACTCAGACTATTCTTAATGTTGATAAAGGCACATCATCAACAGATAAGCTCAAGATCGAACGAGCACGTGAAGCCTTGTAAATTCAAAGAATAAACATTTCCTGTAATACATCACACACTTGGATTTGAGTCGCTGGGTTGATAACGCCAAGTTTAGTAATGAGTCTGGATTTATCTATGGTTCTGATTTGGTCCAAGACGATAACTCCTGACTTTCCTATAAAAGTAACGGTAACGCGACTATCAATTTTAAAGCCTTTGGTCGTCATTGGCGCAATGATAACCGTCGCTAGTTGTGATAATTCATTGGGAGACACAATTAAGCAAGGTCTTCTTTTATTAATCTCACTGCCTTGGGTTGGGTTTAATTCAACCAACCATACATCAAATCGTTGTGCAGAATTTACCATTGCCAGTCATCATCACTTGAGACAGGCGTGTCAAGCCATAGATTTTCTTCATCACTTATGCGGTACTTACTTTGAGCTTCACGGATAGAGTTTTCCCATGAACTGCGAGGTTTATTTATGGGCTTAATTAATAAGCCATCATCCGTTAGCATAAATTGAAGTTGTTGGTTGTTTAGATTGGCTTGTTTAATTAACGCTTTGGGTATTCTAACGCCTTGAGAGTTGCCAATTTTGATGAGTTGGACCATGTAATTTTTTTTGCTTTAAAGTAATCACATTGTAATTACTTTAGCTTAATAAGTCAAACATTGGAAATTTCATCGTGATCCACTACCCAACGATCAATGATTTTTTGGCAAATTTCAGGATGCTCGGTGATTAATTGTGCGGCAAGTGATTGTGCTTTCTTAAATAAGGGTTTATCACGTTCATAATCGGCTAGACGAAATTGCACTGTGCCTTTTTGTTTACTGCCTAATAATTCGCCAGCCCCGCGAATTTTCAAATCTTCTCGAGCTATAACAAATCCATCATTGGTTTGGCGCATGATTTCCAAACGTTGTTTAGCTACTTCGCCCAAAGGGGTTTGGTACATCAAAACACAATGGCTTTTTTTATTGCCGCGCCCAATGCGACCACGTAATTGGTGCAATTGCGATAAGCCCAAACGTTCAGCATTTTCAATCACCATTAATGAAGCATTAGGAACATCAACTCCCACCTCAATGACGGTGGTTGCCACCAATAAATCCAATTCATGGGCTTTGAATTGCGACATGATGTGATTTTTATCAACGGATTTCAAACGCCCGTGCACTAAACCAATGCGCAGTTGCGGAAACCACTGCTTGAGTTCTTCATAAGTATCGGTTGCGGCTTTTGAACGCAGGACTTCAGATTCTTCGATTAATGTGCACACCCAATAGGCTTGTTCTCCTTGCTGGCAATTGGCTTTGATGCGTTCGGCAATCTGAGGCATTTTGCTGTTTGAAATAACTAAAGTGGAAATTTCTTGC
Organism: Lysobacterales bacterium; assembly: GCA_026990095.1. Taxonomy (GTDB): domain Bacteria; phylum Pseudomonadota; class Gammaproteobacteria; order Xanthomonadales; family Marinicellaceae; genus NORP309. Next base: position 1,496 of record JALSIL010000036.1, on the reverse strand, counting down.
CGTCCTGGAGGTAACTCATCAATAACAGAAATATCCAAATTGGCATAGGCAGTTTGTGCTAAGGTACGCGGTATCGGTGTAGCGGTCATGATTAACATGTGTGGTTGTAAAGCTTTAAATTGCCCTTTATTACGCAAGGCTAGTCGTTGGTGAACACCAAAGCGGTGTTGTTCATCAATTATCACTAAGCCCAAAGCATTGAATACCACCTCTTTTTGAAATAAGGCGTGTGTGCCAATAATTATTTTGACGCCTGCGGCAATTTTTTCTAAAACTTCCGTGCGTTCTTTGCCTTTAATCGCGGCGGATAAATAAACAATATCATCGTTATCAAACCACGTTCGGATTGTTTTATAATGTTGTTCTGCCAGTATTTCAGTAGGCGCCATCATGGCAGATTGGTGATTTTGTGTATAAGCTGCACTAATGGCAAGAGCGGCGACGACTGTTTTGCCGCTGCCAACATCGCCTTGAATTAGGCGCTGCATGGGATGGTTTTTTTGCATATCGTGGTAAATTTCACCAACAACACGTTGTTGTGCACCAGTTAACGCAAAAGGTAGTTGGGCTTTAAAAGTATCTATCTTATCTTGTGAAATAGGTAGCTCAGGGGCAAATACCTCTTGGGCTTTTGCCTTGAGTTGTTTCATTGCCAAAAGATGTGCTAACACTTCTTCGAGTATCAGGCGTTGTTGCGTGCGGTGTTTACTCGCTAATAAGGCATTGGTATCGGCATCTGCTGGTGGTTTATGCACATAAATGAGTGCCTCTTTTATGGCTGGCATGTTAAGTTTTGCTAAAACGGATTCGGGCAAAAATTCATCAACACTAATTTCGCCATTCTTTAATAAACCAATAACTTGATTGATGGCTTTTTGGATGGTGCTTTGGTTTATTCCTTCGGATTTGGGATAAATAGCTGTCAGTGAATCCTGTAAAGGCAATGGTTTGGTAAAGTGGTGGTATTCAGGATGTAAAATTTCCAGCATGTACTTACCATAACGCACCTCTCCAAAGGCACGAATTTTTGTGCCAACAATCATTTTGGCTTGTTGAGAATAGAAAAAGTTAAAAAACTTTAAGGCAATGGTGTTGGTGCCATCATCAATCTCACACACCAACATGGGTTTGCGTGAATTTATCTGGTAGGTTTTGACAATTTCTCCCTCGATTAAAGCCGTTTGCCCAAATTTTAACTGATTGATGGCAGTGATTTTGGTCTTATCTTGGTAGCGAAGTGGTAAGTGAAACAGCAAATCAATGACATGTTTAATGCCCAACAATTGCAACTTTTGTGCTGTTTTTTCTCCAATCCCTTTAAGTTCTGTTAATTTCATAAATTTAAAAATGCCACCAGATAAATATCTTTGCTTAGATTCGTATAATAAGTGCAACTCCTCCTAGAGCAACTTTTAGGGTAACATTTAAGTCTTGATTTATAAATCAAGACTTAAATGTTACCCTAAAAGTTGGCAAACAAATACGGAGGCAGCACA
>JALSIL010000035.1 GCA_026990095.1 Lysobacterales bacterium | reverse complement strand
CCTAAGCTGTGTTTTTCCATCAAGTCTTTGCATAAATATTTCAAACTCACCATCCACGTCAGTATCCGCTCGGTAAGCCACCAAATATTGCTTTGATTGCTTCATGTATTCGACCTGTGGTCTAAAGGCATCGTAGTTATTGTTTCCATCGGGTCCTATGTGGCTGATAGCAAAATCATCATCTCCAATTTCACTACCATCTGCTGCTAATATTTGCCCGAATATTTCAAACTCATTACCGACATAAACCCCTGTGGCTGGATCAGCAGACCAAACAACGAGGTATTGGTTATCAATGCTGTTCCACGCAACTGATGGAAACTGTGCTGATCGCGTGGCAAAACCAGGAACACCTGTTTCAGAAATTTGAAAATCATTAACCCCTACTTCTGCCCCGTTACTTGCATTTAAGCGCTGGCCATATATCTCAAACTCACCACTGACATGTCCATTTTTATCGTCATCCCCATACCAAACCACTAAAAATTCATTATTGGTTTTATTGTAGGCAATTGATGGTGAATAGGCATCAAAAATGGGCTGGCCATTCGCACCCATATCCGAAATTCTAAAATCATTGGCACCAATCTGAGCACCAGAGGCACTTAACTGCTGACCATAAATTTCAAACTCTCCTATTGCATTTACTGTGTTGCCATCTTCTCCACGCCATACCACTAAATAAGTGTTTTCTATTTCATTATAAGCAATCACAGGATCGATAGCATCGTAAGAACGGTTGGCAGTCGGCCCCATTTCTGAAATTTTAAATTGCGAGCCAACAGGCTGTCCGTTTGCTGCATTTATCCTTCTTCCCCATATCTCAAACTCTCCTTCTACCGTATTAGCCCCACTTACAGAGTTAGTGTCTCCATACCACACCACCATGTATTCATTGGCTTGTGGGTTATAGACCACATCTGGTTTTCTGGCATCATAAGTAGTATCGCCTGCGGGACCCATTTCGCTTATTTTTATCAGTTGAGCAAGCGGGGCATTTGTTGTGGCATCAATTCTTTGGGCAAATATTTCTATAGCCGCCTTAACTGTAACACCTGCACCTGTAATAGAGTCTGTTCCTTCAAAGACGATTAGGTACTCATTATTTTGTGAGTTGAATGCAGTAGCAGATTCTTCTGCATCGTATTCTTTATTCGAATCGGGTCCAACATGGGTTGTTCGTATAGGTGCGGTCACATTAATGGCTGCAACGTGACCACTGATCGCAATCAATAAAAGTAATATAAAATTTTTCATAATATCCTCTGATTAAAATTCAAGCTGAAATCTGGCTTGAAGTATGTTTAGTGTTTGATTTATTCCAAAACTATTGGGTGTTGTTTTCGCTTGTATGTAATTAAACATTAAACGATTTTTATTGCTTATATAATAATTTATTCCTAATGAAATATTTTCTTCGTATCCTGCATTTAAATTTTCATCTGTTAAATCTAAATAACTGTAACGAGCCGACACTTCCCAAGTTCTGTGTTTCTTTACCTTGGTCGATGCCCACTCCCCTTTTCTAAAACTAAATCGTCTTCTGCCATTAAATATTTTACTTACAATAAAATACCCACCATCGTATTTAAGATCTGGTTGCACAAAATCTCGGGTAAACTTATTCTGTATGTATTCTGCTTGCATTGTCCATGAGTCTTTCTTCCATAGAGCTTCTAAACCATACTTTTCAATCGAATTGATAAAAAATAATTTACCTGTATCAAGTAGTTTATAATTAAATGCATTAGATTCTGGCCGCGTTCTAATTCTGATTGATGTATTAGGTCTTCTATATTGAAAAGAAGCACCAAAATAAAACTTATTGCCTGCTATTTTTATTTTTTTTCCAAATCGAGTCGTCATGGCTTTGCCGTAAAAACTTGAACTTCCCAGTTCGTAGTGATCATCACCAAATAGTCCAAATCGAATATTCCAGTCTTTTCCATAATGGATATAGTTAATCCCAGTTCCAAAACGCTCAGTTAAAGCACTGGCAATAGAACGTTCCATAAAAAAATGGTATTTAGAGTTACTGACGCTCTCAAGACTAAATGGCATTTCCATCTTGCCTGCAAAAAACTCATTCCTCTTATTTGGTCGATAACGCAGCCATGCGGCTTGTGTTGAACCTTTTCGTTGCCTCTCAAAATTAGAAATATCAGATTGAAAGTAGGCAGAAAACTTCTCATTAAACTTAGTAAACAAACCAAATCGAAATCGCCTAACATCCCATTCTTTATCAGGAAATATGTTTTGGTCATCATCGTAAAAACTATAATCAGCCTCCATTCTTGCACCAAAATTGTAGCTAATTTTTGCATTCAGGTTCACACTAAATGCCATTAGTATTAAACAAATTAAAAATTTCATGCTTTAATCTTCTTGCTTAAACCAACGGGAAACTTTTCCACACAGATGACCCAAATTATCAGCTAAACTAAAATCGTGGGTAACATTTTCTAAAACTTCTAAACTGACTCGATTTTTTATCGCGTATTTTTCAAAACACTTATTCATTTGATTTGTCCAACTTTCGGCTCTTTCTAATCGGTTTTGACCTTGCAATCTGTCAACTTTTTTGCTTTTATTTAATGATTTATCACGCAAATAATCTTTTTCTCCAACATACACACGGTATTTAACTCTCAAGAATCGCATGAACTCAAAATCAATATCCGTAAATTCATTTCTGAGCTTTAAACCATAAGGGTAATACTCGCTAAAGCTAGGCATGGTATACCAACCTGCTGACACAATGGCTACTTTATTCACCTGTGCAGGGTGAGCATAGGCATAACGTTGCACAAATTGAGCTCCTGCTGAAAAGCCAAATAAATTTATCTTATTCACTTCAATATCATACTGAGTTGACAACTCATTTATGATGGCTTGCAGTATATAGTCTGCCCTTGGGCCTTTATTTTTACGCCCTAACCTCTGGTAATCAGTGGCATAATCTTTAGAAAAAACGGGTGCGATTAATAAACTATCAGGGCTCATCTGTTGGCTAAAACCGCTAATAATTTCTTCAGCATTTCTGGAAATACCATGAACCAAGACCACAATATTGCTTATTTCGTCACCGCCCTTAACATAATAGTATTTTAATTTATCACAAGAAGATAAACTGCCTTTCTTTATGCTGTCCCTAAACTTTGGGTTGTTTTTATTTGTTTTCTGCATAATCATTTATTAGTCTCACTGGAGATTTGTTTTTCTTTAAACTATCCATATTCCATTCTTTATGGCAAAGCTTTATTAATTCGATATTGTGTGTCGCCATTAAAATAGTTCCTTTATACTCTTCTAATAGGCTTTTTATGATTTCAAGACCTTGTTTATCTAGATAACTCTCGGGCTCATCTAATATTAATATGGCAGGCTTCCCTAATAAGGCTCTAAATAATAAAATGCGTGCTTTTTCGCCAGAAGATAAATTCTTTCCCTTTTCTAAAATACGTGTATTCAAACCCTTGGGAAGTTTTTTGACTAGGTTATTTAATTGACAAAACTCCAATAACTCATCAAATCCTTGCAAATTTTCTTTGCCTTTACGGTAACATAAATTTTCCAACAAAGTGCCTTTGATAAGACCCGCTTCTGCCGAGGCAAAACCAATATGATTTGCTCTATCTAACGAAGGTGTCTTATTGGGTGCACTGCCATTAACTCGAACAAAACCTGAGTCCACTTTTATCAAGCCAAGCACAATCTGAATTAATGTGCTCTTGCCAGAGCCATTGGTTCCAGTCAATGCAATATGATCACCATTTTGGGCACGAACAGACAGCTGTTTAAACGTTTCTTTTACGGTGGTATTTCTTAACTCGATTCGTCCAAGCGAAGCAGAATCTTTTTCAATCGTTTCGTGACTGCTTTTTCCTCTGACTATTCTAGGAATGGCATACAATTCTTCAATTTTTGCGATGGATAATTTTGCTCCTTGGTAGTATTCTTGCGTCCTACCCAGTTCTCTAATTGGAGAATTTAAAAACAAAATAACACTTATTAATGCTGTGATTTCATCCAATGCCAAAACATGATTATTTAGCTCATTAAAGACAAAAAATACACTGATTAAAATTAATGAAGAAGAGTCTCCTATGCCGCGAATAAAGCCCAAAAACACCCCTTGTTTGGCAATGTTTTTTTCTAATTTTTTTGCTTGTTTATTAATTCGTGCGACTTCTCGCCCTTCTTTTCCCATAGAGCGAATCGTAGCCAAAGATGACAAACGCTCCACCAACAAGCTGTGAATGGCAATCCTATTGCGTCGAACAACCCTAATGCTATTTTTTAAAAAACCACCAACAAGCACCGACAAAACCAGCAACGCCATTAATGTGAATGAAATAACAACACCCAATGACACATTTATCTTAAAAACCAATATTGTCGTCAATAGCAATAACAAGCTGTGTGTGATTAATCGTGAAATCCCTAGACTCAACCACCGCTTTAAAGCAGATAAATCACCTGCCAAACGTGATGATAAGTTTCCGATAGTCCGTGCTTGAATGTTTCTAACCGAGGCTCGCATTAAACGTTTAAGCAGGCTGGAACGAAGTGAATTGATGTAGCGTTGGGACATTTTTTCTGACACGTAGCGTTCATGCACCCGTAAAGCCACAATTAATCCTGCTGCGATTAACAAATAAACAATGGTGTGCGTATTGATTTCTTGTTGATTCCTAATCTGCGAAGAAAGATTTTTCACCCAATAATAACTACCAACAACAACCGATGATTTGAGTAAACCATTAATAATCAGTTGCACTATTTGGAATCGAGATTTCTTCCAATAATTGGCAGGAGGGTTAAAGGGTGAAAATTGATTTTTCATGGCGTTTTATTTATCAACTCTTAGGGGTGAACGACTTAATTCCAAGAGCATGTCATGCAATTGATGACCAAAACCCGCTGCTACTGTTTCTTTTTTCTTAAAAATTGGAGTAGAGGTCATTTTTTCCACTTCTTGAACACCCAATGGATTAGAAGAAACAACACCAGAAATACCTAGCACATTGTAACCTAATGACTTCAACCAATTGTCACCATAAACTGCCGAAGAACTATCACCCGCCGTATATACCATTGCTGTTGTTGCATTGATTATTTCTGGTGATTCAAGCAATGCTTTTGTTTCACCTTGTAAAATACCATCTGCCACTTCCACAACGATTACATCTGTTTGCGGTGTTTTTAAATAAGTTATCATTTCATCAAATAACCGAACCAAGCTTTGATTTGACATAAGATAAGTGGAAACCAGCCCTGCATCGGTAAAATCAATTGCTTTTGATACACCTGCATCAATAAAATGCCATAAATCACCACCAGAGCCTGTGCCCGTAACTTTTGCAGCCGAAACATTAAAGCCATCCGCTGTTAACCCTTTAATCAGGCTAGCAACTGTTGTTGTTTTGCCTGCGTTCATGGAAGATCCAGAGACAAGAAGAATTGGAATGTTTTTTGAAGTTTCTGTTTTAGAAGGAGTCAAAACATTGTATTGATTCAGATTTAAAACTTGTCCATGTTTATTGCCCAACAACCCTAAAGGCTGAATTTCAGTAGCGGGTTTAACCTTAGGGCTTTTAAAACGCATGCGGGAGGCAACGCCACCACCTGCCACCAAATGGCACGCACTTAAATCATCAGGAACTACTGATTCAAATTGATCAGGTGCATAACGGTTTCCATAACAAACAACAATCTTATCATTCACAAACATTCGACTACGCCGTCCATTTGGCTGTTCAATGCGGCAATGTTGTCTTAAACGAGTCACTTCACAAAGAACCAAATCTCCTGCTTTGGGCTTAACATCTCCTGTTAACAAGGTATGTGCATCACCTAGATTGACGTGTCTTGTTGTAAACGCTCGCTTGCACTGCTTAAGAACAACAGGTATAGGTTGCACCTGAATGTTTTTATTAGCTTCTTGTGATTTAACCAACTCTATCTTTCTTGTCTGTGTATTCTTCATAATAACCTCTTGCATTAATATTAGTACTTATCATTTTCAATAAATCCATTTATACCTAGCTCAAAAC
>JALSIL010000034.1 GCA_026990095.1 Lysobacterales bacterium | reverse complement strand
AAACCGACTCGGAATTGGGCTGTCAATATCCAAAACACCAACTGTTTTGTTGTTAATTGTTAAAGGCATAACAATTTCTGAAACACTGGCAGCATCACAGGCAATATGCCCAGCAAAAGCATTCACATCGGCAATGCGCACGGTTTTGTTTTCACTAAAGGCCGTTCCACATACGCCTTGTCCTATGGGTATTCGTGTGCAAGCGACTTGTCCTTGAAATGGTCCTAAAACTAATTCATTACTGTCTTTAAAATAAAACCCAACCCAATTAACCTGAGTTAAGTAATTAAATAGCAAGCTTGATAGATTGGCAGCATTTGCCATGAGATTGGTTTCAGTGCTTAATAATGCCTGAGCTTGTTTTTTTAACAGAGCATAAAATTTAGCTTTATTCTTTGTTGGTATTTGTGTTATTTCAAATGACATAAAAAAGCCCCATTAACTAATGAGGCTTAATTTTATAGTTATAAATAATTAATAACTATTTATTTCTTAAAGCATCTCGAATTTCAGTTAATAAAACTTCTTCTTTTGATGGCTCTGGAGGAGCAGCAGGTTTTTCTTCTTCCTTTTTCTTGGCACTATTCATCGCTTTAACAACCATAAAAATTGAAAAAGCAATAATTAAAAAGTTAACCAAAGTTTGTACCCAGTTACCCCAACTTAAAGTCACAGCATCCGAATCAGCAGTGGCTTCTTGCAATACAACGCCTAAATCTGAAAAATCCACACCGCCAATAAGCATTCCAATTGGTGGCATAATAATATCATTAACAAACGACGTAACGACTTTACCAAATGCACCACCTATGACAATACCTACTGCCATATCAATCACATTGCCCTTCATGGCAAAATCTTTAAATTCTGACATCATACCCATAATTATTTCTCCTAGTTTTTATAAGTGCTATGATTTTAAACCAAAATGCCTGTTTTTACAAACAGGCATTTTTTTCAATTGTGAATAATAGTTACGCTCTGTCTATAACGAATAATACATATCAAATTCAATTGGGTGAGTTGTCATGCGTAAACGCGTGACTTCTTGCATCTTAAGTTCAATATAAGCATCAATGGTATCATCATCAAACACTCCGCCGTCTTTCAAAAACTCTCGGTCATTATCTAAGGCATCTAATGCCTGATCGAGTGAATGACAAACCGTTGGAATGCCTTTTTCTTCTTCTGGTGGCAAATCATATAAATCTTTATCCATTGCTTCACCTGGGTGAATTTTATTTTTAATGCCATCAAGCCCTGCCATTAACATGGCAGCAAACATTAAGTAAGGATTGCCCATAGAGTCACCAAAGCGCACTTCAATGCGACGACCTTTGGGGTTGGCAACAAAAGGTATGCGAATGGATGCCGAACGATTGCGTGCAGAATAAGCCAACATGACTGGTGCTTCAAATCCAGGAACTAGGCGCTTATAACTGTTAGTTGCTGCATTGGAAAAAGCATTAATTGCTCGGGCATGTTTAATAATGCCACCGATATAATAAAGCGCGGTTTCGGACAAACCACCATAACCTTCACCCGAAAACAGGTTGATGCCGTCTTTCATTAAGGATTGATGTACATGTTGTCCACTGCCATTGTCACCAACAATGGGTTTTGCCATAAAGGTTGCCGTATGACCGTATTCGTGCGCTACATTGTGAATAACGTATTTGGTCATTAAGGTTTCATCGGCTTTTTTCAATAAGGTATTAAACTTGACACCAATTTCACATTGTCCAGCAGTAGCTACTTCATGGTGATGCACTTCAACAGGTACGCCAATGCTTTCTAGCACGGTACAAATTGTGGCTCGTACTTCATTGAGTGAATCAACGGGAGGAACAGGAAAATAACCGCCTTTTATACCCGGTCTGTGTCCATTGTTATTGTCAGTGTTAGCATAAGAATCCCAAGCACCTTCTTGTGAATCAATTTGGTAAGACATGTTTTGCATGTCGGTTTTCCAACGCACACCGTCAAAGACAAAAAATTCAGGCTCAGGACCAAAAAATGCCGTATCAGCCAGTCCACTTGTCTTAATAAAGGCTTCGGCTCTTTTGGCTAATGAACGAGGGTCACGGTTGTATCCCTGCATGGTATTGGGCTCTAAAATATCGCAACGAATAATCAAAGTTGGTCTGGATGTAAAAGGATCTAAAAATGCCGTATCCGTATCGGGCATCAAAACCATGTCTGATGCGTTAATGGTCTTCCAACCAGCAATGGATGAGCCATCAAACATTTTTCCTTCTTCAAATAAATCTTCATCAACAGCACTAACAGGCATAGAAACATGCTGTTCTTTTCCTAAGGTATCGCAAAATCGTAAATCTACAAATTCGATATTCTCTTCTTTTATTAAGTCTAATATGTCTTGGGCACTCATAAATAATTCTCTAATACATTAAGTTATCTAAATTAAAAGTTTGTGGTATTGTGCTAACTACCAAAACTCGACAGTGTCCAAAGTGAAAATACTTAAAGGTTTGGACTTACGAATATTAGCAGATGTTAATATTCCAAGTCGAATAAATAAGAAAAAATAGTTAATTTAGCAAAATATCAAGCATAAAGGCTGCTAAAATTGTGTTGCTTAGGATTAAATAATTAAAAATATTGAGCTTGATTAAGTGTGAGTGGTTTTAGACTTAACTTAACAAAATCTAAGCATCCCAGGGAGATGAAAAATAATCAAGCTCAATAGTTGCGGGCTTTAATGGGGTTTATGGATACAGTAGTACGAACTGTATCGTATGTCAAGTGCTTTTTTAATCTTACCCCGAATTTTTCATGAGTCAATTGAATGTTTGGGTCGCGATTGTTGGTTTTAAACAGATTAATAGGTGTTAAGCTATCCTGCTTTGCTTATTTATGCTATAAAGCGCACCTTTATTTATAAATTGGAAAATGGTGATGTTATTTTCTCCTAAAGGCGACTGGTTTGGTAATATCAAAGGTGATATTCTAGCAGGTATTGTGGTGGCATTGGCACTTATTCCTGAGGCAATTGCATTTTCTGTTATTGCAGGGGTTGATCCAAAAGTGGGTTTGTATGCTTCTTTTGCAATCGCCGTGATGATTGCTTTTGTTGGGGGTCGTGCAGGAATGATTTCAGCTGCAACGGCTGCAACGGCATTATTAATGGTGACACTTGTAAAGGATTATGGTTTGCAGTATTTGCTTGCTGCAACTGTTTTGGCAGGGGTTTTGCAAATAATCGCAGGTTACCTGAATTTACATAAATTCATGAGCTTTGTTTCAAAATCCGTTATGACTGGTTTTTTAAATGCATTAGCGATATTGATTTTTATGGCGCAATTGCCTGAATTGACAAATATGGTTTGGCAGGTTTATGCTCTTGTTGCCCTAGGGTTAGGCATTATTTACTTGTTTCCTTATGTTCCAATTGTTGGCAAAATTTTACCTTCTCCACTGGTGAACATTATTACATTGACTTTGATTGTTTACTTTTTTGGGCAGGGTATTGATATTCATACCGTCAGTGATATGGGTAATTTGCCTGATACCTTACCTATTTTCTTGTGGCCTGATGTGCCTTTAAATTTTGAAACGCTCAAAATTATTTTTCCTTATTCGGTTTCCATTGCTATTGTCGGTTTGCTAGAATCTTTGATGACAGCCAATGTCATTGATGAACTCACCGATACACCCAGTGATAAAAAGCGTGAATGCAAAGGACAAGGGTTGGCTAATATTGGTTCAGGATTAATCGGCGGCATGGCAGGTTGCGCCATGATTGGTCAATCCATTATTAATGTCAAATCAGGTGGGCGTGGGCGATTATCGACTTTGGTTGCCGGCGTATTTTTATTGATATTGGTCGTGTTTTTGAGTGATATTTTAAAAATTGTGCCCATGGCAGCCTTGGTTGCGGTTATGATAATGGTATCGATTGGAACATTCAGTTGGGCATCGGTGAAGGAGTTGAAAACCAATCCCAAGAGTGCCAGTGCCGTGATGATAGCCACTGTTATTGTTGTGGTTTGGACACACAATCTGGCATATGGTGTGTTTACTGGGATTTTGATTGGCTCGTTATTCTTGGCACAAAAACTTTCGCAATTTATGTACGTGAAATCCGATTACGACGAAGCAACAGATACACGCACCTATCATGTGGTTGGGCAAATTTTCTTTAATTCTTCAGACAAGTTTATTAGTTATTTTGACTTTAAAGAAGCCCTAGAAAACATTGTTATTAATGTTAAAAGAGCACATTTTTATGATATTACCGCTGTATCTGCTCTCGATAAGGTGGTGATTAAATTACGTCGAGAAGGAGCGAATGTGAAGATAATAGGATTAAATCGTGCCAGTGAAACGATGCTGGATAAGTTTGCAGTGCACGACAATGCCGAAGAAATAGAAAAGTTTATGGGTGGACATTAAATATGAGTGACAAATACATTTTAGTTGGAGTGGATGGTTCTGCCATTAGTGACTCTTTGGTTCAATACGCTATTTGGTTATCCAAATCAAATGATTTACCAATTAAATTATTGCACACTATTGAGCACTCTCATCAAACTGAAAATCCACACCACGAAGGCAATTTAACACCCAATATTCGCCGTGAATTGCTTGAAGAATTGTCTGAAGAAGAACGTCAAAAATCAAAAATATTATTAGCAAAAGGCAAAGAACTGATTAATAAAGCGAAACAAATAGTTCTTGATGCAGGATTAGATAATGTCGTGGCAAAACTGCGTCATGGCAGCTTGCCAGAGGCGGTTGAAGATTTAACAAATGATACCGCTTTGCTCATGCTTGGCTCCAAAGGAAAAGACCATAAAGACGACGATAAAGGGCTTGGCTATCACCTTGAACAAGCCATAAAAGCCACCGACAAACCTGTTTTTATTGCCAAAAAACAATACCTTCAAACTAAAAAAGTTTTATTTGCCTACAACGGCAGCCCAACAGCAAAACGCGCACTGGTGATGATAGCGCAAGACACTTTGTGTAAAGAGCCATTGGAGTTGCATGTTGTTAGTGTCTCTGATGATGAGAAGCTGGCAAAACAATTGGTCGAAGAAGCCCAAGAAGCCTTACAACTTTCAAACTCTACAATAATCACCAAAACTCTAAAAGGCGATGCGCTCGAACAATTAACCGCCTACCAAAAAGAAAACAGCATCGACCTCACGGTAATGGGAGCTTTTTCTCACGGCAAGCTGCACGGTTTTTTCTTCGGCAGTTTTACCGTCAAAATGATACAACAAAGCGACACCAATTTTTTATTGATAAGATAAAAAAATCTTCCCGTAGGGGTCACCTGCGTGTGACACTTGCTTCAATTTTGTCATTGCGAGGAGGTATGACGCGGCAATCTCTTGGCTTTGTCGTGAACCATAAAGATTGCCACGTCGCTTCGCTCCTCGCAATGACTATTTCTTCCTTACTTTATATTTTAAAACTCAATCCGTAGGGTGTGACCCTGCCCACCAAGCAGTGATTCAAGAACCTCGTCAATTAAAAAGTTAAGCTTCAAACTAAAACATCCCCGTTTCCAATTGTGCGGCTTCACTCATCATATTTTTATCCCATGGCGGATCAAAGACCATATTGCATTGCACTTCACCAATATTGGGGATGAGTTGGATTTTTGTTTTGGCATCGGTGACGATAACATCGCCCATTCCACAGCCTGGAGCTGTTAGGGTCATGTCAATTTTGACATCGTATTTACCGTTAGTCTCTATGACATCGCATTCGTAAACCAAACCCAAATCAACAATGCTAACAGGGATTTCTGGATCAAAGACATTTTTTAATTGGTTCCAAACCGCTTGTTTCATGTCATCTAAATTGGCATTTTCTTTTAGCACAGGCATGGGCGAGGGCTCTTTGCCCAGCGCATCGGCGTTGTGCCCCAAAATCATAAACATACTGCCATCAATGAACACGGTAAAGCTACCGCCCAATGATTGGGTGATATAGCCAACGGTTCCTGCAGGTAAATTCATGGATTGACCAGAAGGCACGATAATGGCATCGACATCGCGTTCGAGTTTGAAGGGTTCGCTGTTTAAATTGTACATGCTAAAAGACTATAAGAAGTTGGGATGGATTGTAACGTATTATTTACTTAATTGCTTAGGATTTTTAACCCAA
>JALSIL010000033.1 GCA_026990095.1 Lysobacterales bacterium | reverse complement strand
GTCCATAAATTGAACAGCAGACCTAGAAAATGTTTGGGATATAAAACACCTTATGAGATTTTTGAGAAATTAACTGGAATAAACATGAATAAATCAAAGGAGTTGCACTTATGACTCGAATTCAGCTTTCATCAAAATTCGACAATCCTATTATCCTGGATTTTAATAGGTCTGGCTTAGGTATGAAAGCCTAAAAAGTGACAGTAATTATTTGTTTATTTGAGGTAATGCATTTTCCAATACCGCCACCGTTAATGCCGCTGTCTGGTTTTGAAAATTGAAATTGACACTCCATTGTGTTGCCTTGACTGCTGACAAGTTGTGCCTGTGTTTGTGATGATACTCGATCTGATCCGCTTAAAGCCCACACATCATTAAGTGATGAATCACCTAATATTAAACTGTTTCCAAACTCTGAGGAGGAACTTTGTACGAATTTACCGAAGAATTGCTCTCCATCACTCATGGTAACGTTGAGTTCACCATCATTATTAAAGGCTTTTTGTTTGTACTCCATTTCTACTAAACCGTGTTCACTGACGCCTTGGATTTTTCCAGTGCTGGTGCAAGCAGAAGTCAGAATTAAGATTGGTACTATAAATATAATTTTTTTCATGGTTTTAATTTTCCTAGTTATGTTTTGTTAGTTAAAATATTTTTTATTTGTACATGCGTTTTATAATGCACTAAAACACATTGTAATCGTTAACACACTGTTTTTCAGTGACGTTCTTGAGCAGTATTGTGACCGTTTGTGTCGGGCTGTTATGAAGATTCCATTAACTTCAACTGATAGGCTGTATGTAGATAGTCTATCAGTTTAAATCAAGACTTTATGGTATTACAGAACAATTTAAAACAGCTTCAGACTAACTCGGATTGTTTGTTATAGAATTAATCTTTGTGTCAATGAGCATGCCCTCACATTCGGATGATAGTTATAATTAGAATCGAATTTGAAGGCATCTGGTACTTTTTAAAATCAGTTTACAAGGCAAGGATGACAGTCTATGAGATATAGTCAGTTTACTTTTCAAGTAAATAGTTTGAAATTTTTCTTGAAACTGACAAGACATATGTTTCTGGCGTGTTACTGAGTACAATGATAGTTATCCCTTTTTCAGGGTAAATCAACAGATTTGATGCAAACAAATTACTGCCACCACTGTGATGTACTAATTTACTATCTAAATCATTGTTTTCAATCCACCAACCATAACCATAGTTTGTATTTCCTCCATTATATTCAAAATGAGAATTGAGGTATTGAGTTGTTGTGGCCTCATCAAGTACTGTATTATTACGTATTGCTTTACTCCAGAGTAACAAGTCACTTGCTCTGGTTAAAATTCCTCCATTTGCTTTGAGATTGAGGTAGGGACCTTTTTTACTCCAATTTTCTTCATTGGGTTTTTTTGCTTCAGATCCATCCCAAAAACCGTTTGCCACTTCGTTCTTTTCCCAGTTTGGAATAACATACCCAGTGTGGTTCATTTTCGAAGGTTGAAAAATGGCTACATTTAAAAAGGTTTCATAATCCATTCCACTGGCTTTTTCAATGATTAAACCCAGTAAACTGTAACCAATATTAGAATAATTAAAATTTTTACCAACTGGACTTATCAGTGTGCTTCCGAAAACTGTGCTTAGAAATTTTTTTTCCGAAATGGTATCATAATCATCTCCAATATCAGCTGTTAATCCCGAAGAATGTGTGAGCAGTTGCTTAATGGTTATATCTCTTTTGTCTTTAGGAACACCATCAAAGTATTTTGATAGTTTGTCATCAAGATAAACCTTACCTTGCATTGACAATTTGAGTATACCTGCTGCAGTAAATTGTTTTGTAATTGAACAGATATCAAAAACTGTATTAATGTCATTGAGTCCGTTTTTTTGATTGTTTTTTCTTCCATAGGCTTTATTGAATAGGATGCTGTCATTTTGAGCGACTAAAATAACCCCTGAAAAACCAATCTCAATAAGCTTTTTATCAATGGTGTCTAAATCATCTATTTTTGCTATTCCATTACGAACTGTTTTTACTGTTCCGTGAGGTTGTATTAAAAATAATTCATTATAAATATTATTTTCTAGATTTTTAAATTCTATTTTAAACTCTTCTTCACCTTTAAAAGTAAATAGGTTCTTTCCAATTGTAATGAGTTCAATTTCTCCTTCACCATCTAAGAAAAAATAAAGTTTAGTATCGTTCTCTTTGGTATAAATTTTGATTTTATCTCCCGATTCTTCATAGACAAACTCACCAGTATATTGTTTGAAAGGATTATCAGAACTAACATCGTCAGTACTTTTGGTAAAAGTATTTTCTATCCAATTAATTATTGTACTTACTCGAACATAGTTTTCGATCCAACCATATTGACCTTCTGCTGTATAGTTATCGTCTTCATTTGAGTAATACCCCCTTGAACTGACCCCTGCAATAAACAAGTTCTTATCTTTCATTATTAATGCTGGCCCACCACTGTCACCAGGGCCGTTTACACCTTCTAATTCATGCACCATGGCTGATTTTGGATGATCAAAATTGAAAGTCAGGTAATTATCATCAATACCATCAATGACATTGTATGCTTTTCTGAATTGGCCATCATTAATCAGTTCTTTTCTTATTGTTCCTATTTTTCCATTTGCATAGTCACCCCAACCTAGCATCAATATTTCTTGGCTTACTTCGTCTTTCATAGTGTATAATTCAATTGGCTGTACATCATCAACGGCCTGATTTAATTCAAGCAGTGCCACATCATAACTCATATTTTTGGGTTCTAGGATGATATCAACGAGCTGTCCGTTTTCATCACGCACGCCACTTACTTCTCCAAATTCTGGATGAATATGAACAGACTTAATCATATAATACTGTTTATTGATGAGTACCTTATGGGGTCTTTTGCTCTTTAAATTAATCAACGCTGTACAATGCCCTGCAGTAATAGCCCACTTTGGGTCAATTAATGTAGCCACACATTCTTTTCTCTTGTCTTTAATCCATACTGGAAAGACAGCTGGGTATTCACTTTCATTGGCCAAGTAAAGATCTGGATTGACGTCATGACGGATGATCATTGAAAGTGTGGTTGTTGATAAAGTAATTATAAAAAACAACACTGTTATTTTTAATTTCATGTTTTGATATCTCCTAGTTATCTATTTTTTTGAAGAGGCTTTTTTAATTGTTAAGTTGCTTTGTCTTCGGAATATGTTTTAAGAAAAATACGACCTCATTTTAACAATTAAAACCCAGTTTTTCAGTGGCGTTTTTGAGCAGTTTGGTGACCGTTTGAGTCAGGGCATGTTAAGGAGTTAGTGGCTTTAATAATGTGGTGGCGTAACTATACAGACTGTGTAAGTATTCTAATGACCAGTAAAAAAGACATAAAAAAACGCTGAATTTTGTTGAAAAACTTGGCATTAACGAGCTTGTCACAGCGTTTTCCGCCTTATTCAGCATCATTTCTGCTGTTTTTTGTTTCACCATATAAAACTTTCACAGTCTGTATAGGTTTTTCTGATTTATTTAAGGCTTTGTCGTTTTCCAGCTCAGTGTGAAACATGCACCGCCTAAATCGGATCGTTTGACACGGATTTCACCGTTGTGCCAGTGTGCAATTTGCTGCACAATAGCCAGTCCTAAACCTAAACCTTCATTCATGTCTCTTTGTTGGTTCGAGAGTTGTTTGTAGGGTTGAAATATGGTCTCGTAGTCTTTTTTTGAAATGCCTTCGCCATCATCTTCAACGATTAATGCAAATTCATCAAATTGATGTGTAAAACTGACCAAAACAAAGGATTTTGCGTGTTTTGTGGCGTTATTTAAAAGGTTCACTAGTGCACGCTTAAGTGCTTTGCCATCGACAAACTGATGTGTTTTTAGCAATGCGGGTTCAATATTAGTCTCATAGTGTATATCTTCATGATCAAATTGATATTGTTCCACTTCCTCTAACACCGTGGTTGTAAAATATACGTTTTTGAAATGATTGATATCCGTAGAGCGGTTGTATCTGGCATAATGTAATGTCTGAGCAATCAGGTAATCTAGTGCTTCAATACTGGTGTTAATGGTATGACGATAACGGGCAGTTTCTTCTGCATCACAATTGCCTGATTTTAATATATCATTCGCAAATCTGAGTCTAGCCAGTGGGGTTCGTAAATCATGAGCAACGGCATTGGTTAAACTTTGATTGGTTTGAATTAAATCTCTAATATTCTCAGCCAT
Organism: Lysobacterales bacterium; assembly: GCA_026990095.1. Classification (GTDB taxonomy): domain Bacteria; phylum Pseudomonadota; class Gammaproteobacteria; order Xanthomonadales; family Marinicellaceae; genus NORP309. The sequence continues at coordinate 1,919 of JALSIL010000033.1, read as the reverse complement.
TCGATTAAATGATGTACTCAAATCTGCAGTAAAAGCACCCTTGCGCACACGTGCTCTAGCATCTAAGTGGCCAGATCCAAAACGTTTTGCAGTTTGAGTGAGAGATTGGTGATCTTTCCATAAGGGCCATAGCCAAATCAAAATACCTGCACTGATAAACAATACAACCAAAAACAGTGGTACAAACATGGCGGATGCTAGAATGAATTGGTCTCTTTCTATACTAAGTAATAGTGTTTTGCCACTTCGGGTTTTGAGCAGAAAAACCTCATCCTCATTTTCATCCTTTATCCAAGTCAGGTTTTTATATTGATAAATATTCTGCTTATTTTTAATATCTGTCAGTTTTTTATCAGAGAGTATTTCAATTTGTATTTGAAATCTCGATTCCAGTTCATCTAAGTGCTCATTTAATTTTCTAGTTGGGATTTCATCTAATGCACTTTGAATGAGGTAGATGGGACCGCTTGCTTCAAGGTATGTTTTTTGAGCAAAGGTTGTATCATTTGCTATAGCAATCGCCCAATCTGTATCAGCAATTCTCAATGCCACCGACCCTTGTTCATTTCCTAAGGCCACATAATTGCCAGAAAGTAACCTTGAATATTGATTATCTTCTTTCACCATTTGATCAATTCTCTTGAACTGAATTTCAGTATTAAAATTTTGGGCTATTTCACTGATTTTAATGTTCCACTGACTTTCATCAATGGCTAATAGTTGTTTTTCAATTTCTTGATAAATACCTTGATATATATCTTCAGCTAATTTCTCTTGTAACCAATCATTATAAAGCTTTAATGGGTTAAAGCTGCCTGCTACAGTTAAATAAATAACAGGTAAAATCACCAAGAGACATAATTTTAAAAGTGCTTTTAACATAACAGGTTTACAATTATTGCTCACCAGTACAGAGCTGATAGCCTTTACCGCGAATGGTTTTGATAAATTCAAATCCTGAATCTGACGTAAGCTTTTTTCTCAAACGAGATATACGGCGATCAATTGAACGGTCAAAGCCATCGTATTCAAAACCCCTCAGTTGTTGAACAATGGAGTTTCGATCAACGACTTGGCCAATTTCTTGAGCTAATAACAGCAGTAACTCAAACTCTGCAGTGGTCAAATCAATTCTTAGTTCAGCTACTTTAACTAGTCTGTTCCCCGAATCTATATGCAGTTCACCTGCATTAATAACTGTGTGATTCGCAGGCTCACCTAGATTCATTCTGCGTAGAATCGTACGAATTCGGGTCAATAGCAGACGAGGTTGAACTGGTTTAATGATGTAGTCATCAGCACCTAGTTCTAAACCCAACATCTGATCCATATCGTCATCTAAAGCTGTGAGCATGATTATCGCTCCATGATAAAAATCACGTATTTCACGACACACTTGATTTCCGTTTTTATCTGGCAGCATAATATCTAAAATAACCAAGTCTGGTTGAGTCTGCTGAATAACTGTGACTGCCTCTGTTCCATTATGGATCATATCGACTGTAAAACCATTTTTGGTTAAATAATCTCTAACCAAAATCGCCAGTTCGAAATCATCTTCAACTAAAAGAATTTCATTATTCACGGTAATATTATTCCAAGTATTTGATTATATATTAATTTAAGCATTCTCTTTGGTCAACTTACCTGTCTTAATAAAGGGTACAGCTTAATTAGAGACTTGCATAAAAAGCAGTTTAATCTAAATGAATAGCTAACACTATAACTATATTGGGACAGTTTGTGACAAGTCTAAAAACAACAGCTCTTGAAAGCATACTAAAAAGAAATATATAAGACATATATGAACGCCCCCTTCAGGTCAAGTCTTATTTCATGATTTAGATAATGGTTTCGGACATATATTCGGCCTATTTGTGAGAATTTTGAACTATCTATTCTCTGGCCTTGATGAGATC
>JALSIL010000032.1 GCA_026990095.1 Lysobacterales bacterium | reverse complement strand
TGGCAACAATGCAAATTATGCATTGCTCGAAAATGGAGACTACATTACCACAGAACAAGCTAAGTTTTGTGTTGAATCCCCAGGTTCTTCTTCTTTTTCAAAATACAGCCCTTCGCACCCAAGAAACATACAATTATCTGAAGAATACCACTCAGAAGTAACCGCCACAAAAAAACCCGAACAGTTTTTGAAAAAAAATCTATGGTGGCTGACATTAATTGTTGGTCTTGCTGTTATTGTTGCCACACTGTATTACATCAAAAATCACTAATAGAGACTTTTACTCAGCTCTTGTTAACAACACTTTAAAGGTAAATCCATGCAAATGAGAACAACTCTTCCATTCTTTATCCTAAATCTACTCATCTTATCAAATTCTAGCCATGCCTTGGACTCTAATGATAACTATCAATGGTTGGAAAACATTAATGGGCAAAAATCCATGCAATGGGTGAAGAAAACCAACAAAATAACACAAGAAAAACTTGCCAATACCGCACTTTACAAAGAGCTCTATCAACAAGCCCTAAGCGTATTGAATAACAAGAGTCGATTGCCTGTTGTCTCGCAAAAAGGCAAATGGCTTTATAATTTTTGGCAAGACAACAAGCACCCAAGAGGTGTTTATCGAAAAACCACTTTTAAGCAATTTAAAAAAAGCAAACCAAAATGGCGAACAGTTCTAGATATGGACGCTTACTCAAAAAGACAGGGGAAAAATTACGATTACCATGGTATGACGTGCTTACCACCCAAGGGCAATGACTGTTTAGTATTTTTATCTCCAGGAGGTAGCGATGCTATTGAGGTGCGAGAGTTTAACTTGAAGAAAGGTAAATTTAAGAAAAATGGATTTTCAGTGCCATTAGCAAAAACACGAATTTCTTGGATAGACAAAGATACGGTTTATATTGGCACAGATTTTGGTAAAGATTCCATGACCGATTCTGGCTACCCTCGCCTAATCAAGAAGTGGAAAAGAGGTACTGCATTATCAGAGGCTCAACTGATTTACCAGGGCAAGAAAAACTCCATGTCAGCAAGTGCCTTTAAAATCAAAACAGAAAATCAAGAACTTGAAATCATTACCGAAACCACAAGCTTTTGGGAAAGCAAGAAATATCAAATCATTGGTAATGAAATTAAACCACTGCACATACCAGATTCGGCTAATTTTTCTGGAAGCTATAAAGATAAAATGCTTATTTCACTCAAGCACGATTGGCAAATCAATAATCAGCATTTTGTTCAAGGTGAAATATTACTGGCTGATTTGGATTTTTTATCCACAGGAAAAGGTGATATTCAAAGCGTTATAAAACCCACAGAAAAATCCATTATTGAAAACATTAGTGTTTCAAAAAAAGGTCTCTTGGTAACAATCTTAGAAGACGTCAAAGCTAAATTATATCTGTATAATCAATTAAAGGATGAAAGCTGGAATATCCAAGAAATTCCTTTTCCTGAAAATGGTGCGTTGAATGTAAGCAGTATTGATGACAAAACAGGAGATTTCTTTGTTCAATACGAGTCCTTTATTACACCGCCAAGTTTATATCATGTTGATGCGAAAACAATAACCCCAAAATTAATGAAACAACAAGCCCCAAGCTTTGATGGCTCGTTGTTTAAAGTAGAGCAATACTTTACCCAATCAAAAGATGGAACACGCATACCTTATTTTGTTGTGATGAATAAAAACACCCTATTTGATGGTAAAAACCCAACCCATATTTTCTCCTATGGAGGTTTTAGAAACTCACTAACCCCTTCTTATTCGGGCAGCTATGAAGCCTTATCTGGCGCTTATGGAAAACTCTGGTTGGAGCGTGGTGGAGTATTCGTATTGGCAAATATTCGTGGCGGTGGGGAATACGGCCCTGCTTGGCATGCTGCGACTCTGTTAAAAAATCGCCATAAGGCTTTTGAAGATTTTGAGGCGGTTGCCGAGGATTTAATTCGTAAAAAAATAACTTCTCCACAACATCTTGGCATTGAAGGACGTTCCAACGGTGGTTTATTAGTTACCGCCGCCTTAACCCGTAGACCGGATTTATATGGAGCCGTTGTTTGTGGTGCGCCATTAATTGACATGAAACGTTACAATAAATTATTAGCAGGGGCCAGTTGGATGGGTGAGTACGGCAATCCAGATGACCCAGATATGTGGAATTATATAAAAACCTATTCCCCGTATCAAAATGTACAAGCAGGAATAAAGTATCCGCCTACCTTTTTCTATACTTCAACCAGAGATGATCGCGTTCACCCAGGTCACGCCAGAAAAATGGCTGCAAAAATGATTGATTACGGTAATGAAGTTGATTATTATGAAAACACCGAAGGCGGTCACCATGGCTTTAGTACCAATGAACAATTGGCCCACCGGCTCGCTTTATCTTACACTCACTTATGGAATCATCTAAAATGAATAAATTAATTGCAATACTGCTACTGATGGCAACCACTTCACAGGCAAAAAATCAATGGCAAGGCAAAGCGGCACCCGATTTTGATTTGCCCGACCAGCACGGTATATTTCATACCCTCAAAGAATACAAAGGCAAATGGTTAGTGTTGTATTTTTATCCAAAAGACGACACACCAGGATGCACGACAGAAGCAAAAAACTTCACCAGCAGTTATAAAGCCATTGAAAAGTTAGGTGCCGTTGTAGTGGGTGCTTCACTAGATGACATTGAATCGCACAAAAATTTTGCAGAAAAATACAACATACCTTACACCTTGCTCGCCGATAAGGATGAAATAATGGCAAGTGATTATGGTGTCATAAAAAAAATACCGCTGATGCATTACGCCAAAAGACAAACCTTCATCATTAACCCTAAAGGCATTATTGCAAAGTTTTACGAAGATGTTAACGCCAGCTCTCACAGCAGTCAAGTCATTGAAGACTTAAAGAAGTTGCAAGCAGAGGCTAACAAAAACCAATAAACCATTGTTCCAACGCTAGCCAAGCATCACCCGATGCTTGGCCTTTAATGATTAAATCCAAATCGGCTAATTCTGCTAGCAATTGCTCAAGTTCAGCCGTTGTTAACCGACTTAAACACGATTGTATTGCCGCTTGCTGGTTTTGCCATATTCCATGTTTGCGGTAATCCCCTGGACCAATTCGCTGACCATTTCTTCTTAAACTGGCAAGACTTAAAAGTGTACGAATTTGCCTCTCAATTGCCCAATGAATAACCACCAAAGCAGTATTATTTTGCTTAAGAGCCCTAATCATTTTAATGCAGCGAGCTAAATTATTCTCAAGCATGGCATCGGTTAAACGAAAGACATCAAATCGTGCATTGTCCGCTACCAAACTTGCTATTTCACTTGCAGAAATCATTTTATCGGCAAAACGCATTTTGAGCTTTTCCAATTCTTGTGCAGCTGCCAGTAAATTACCTTCTAAACGAACAGTTAAAATTGTTATGGCTTGGTTTTCTACATTCAAGCCAATCTGTCGGCAACGATTTTGTAGCCAAGTACCAAATTCCTGTGGCTTTGGCATATAAACGCGCATAAAAGTACCATTTTTCTCAATTGTCTTTACCCATTTCGTTTTATCGTTGGCTGCCGTCCACTCTTGGCATTGAATTAATAAAATAATATCACTTGGAATATTTTCGACAAATTTTACCAGTGCTTTAGAACCTGATGTTCCTGGCTTTCCTGTTGGCAAATGCAACTCCAGTATCTTTTTTTCAGCGAACAAAGACATGGTTCCCATGCTTGAATATAAAGATTCCCACTTAAAGGATTTATCCACATGCAAAATTTCGCTTTCTGTAAAGCCTTGGGATTTGGCTTTATTGCGAATCGCATCAACGGATTCCATTAATTGCAATGGCTCATCCCCAACAATTAAATAACATGAGGACAAGCCTTGATTTAATGAATTAGTGAGTTGATTTGTGTAAATTTTCACTTATTTTATGGTTGCTGAAAGTTGGCGAATTATCGCTCGAGCCATGTCTTGCGCTAATCTATTTCTAAGTGTGCGTTCTTCTGATTGACCACCCGCAATTTCTTGCACATCAAATGAATAGTCTCGCTCAAGGTGAACATTTTGAGGTTTTGAATCACCAATTGTGTATTGCACATCGTATTCCAGCCGATATTCTTGCACTTGATTATTGACACCCACCGATTGTACGATTTTTACCAAGCGATCCTTTTTAATCACTAATTTTACATCAGAATCTTCAGAAACTTTCACTCCTGAGGCAAGTAGTTCTCTTAATAACGGACGTTTTAACAAAGAACGAGATTCAATGGTTAAATCAACACTTTGGTATTGCTCTCCTAAATTTGTATTTCGCAGATGGTAACCACAGCTTGAAAACAAAATAATCAATAATGTTGCTTTAATCAAATTCACCTAAGCCACCACTATGTTGACTAACCTTCCGGGTACAACAATAACCTTTCGAACCTGCTTTCCTTCGGAAAACTTCTTAACATTTTCATCTGCCAATGCCATGGTTTGGATTTCATCTTTAGTTGCATCTGCTGCCACATTTATCTTAGCACGTAATTTGCCATTAACTTGAATCATCATTTGAATTTCATCTTTTACCATTGCTGATTCGTCAAAATCAGGCCAACAAACATCCACTATTAATCCTTGATTGCCTAATTGCTCCCACAATGATTGAGTAATATGCGGAACAATGGGTGATAACATTTTAACAATCGCAGTCCAGCCTTCCTTGCTAACAGCAAGACCATTTTCAGAGTTATCTTTAAACTTGATTAAGGCATTGGTCAATTCCATGCAAGCCGCAATGGCAGTATTGAAGACTTTACGCACACCAAAATCTTCTGAAACCTTCTTGATGGTTTCATGGATTTTACAACGCAGTGCTTTTTGTTCTGAGCTTAAAGCATTTTGAATAATTTTAGCTTTGCTAGAATCCTTGGCTGCAAATTCTGATATGTTTTGCCAAATTCTTTTTAAATATCGGTGAGAACCCTCAACACCTTCATCTGACCATTCAAGCGAATGTTCTGGAGGAGCGGCAAACATCGAAAACAAACGCACTGTATCGGCTCCAAATTTTTCAATTAATTCTTTGGGATCAACTGTATTGCCTTTGGACTTTGACATTTTAGCACCGTCTTTTAACACCATGCCTTGAGTCAATAAATTATCAAAAGGTTCATCCGATGTAACATAACCTAAGTCTCTTAATAATTTATGGTAAAAACGAGCGTACAACAAATGCAAAATAGCGTGTTCAATACCTCCTACGTATTGATCGACTGGCAACCAGTAATTGGCTTTTTCATCCAAAATAGATTTATCATTATGAGGATTAGCAAATCGTGCAAAATACCACGATGACTCCATAAAGGTATCAAAGGTATCGGTTTCACGTTTTGCGTCTTTACCACATTGCGGGCAAGACACATTGTAAAACTCAGGCATTTGCTTAATGGGAGAACCACCATTTTCATCAAACACGACCTCTTCGGGCAATAGCACAGGCAAGTCTTGTTCTGGTACAGGCACTGTTCCACACTCATCGCAATAAATAATTGGAATCGGACAACCCCAATAGCGTTGACGAGAAACTCCCCAATCACGTAAGCGATAATTGATTTGTTCTTTACCAATACCCTTGGCTTCCAACTCGGCTTTAATAGCAGCAAATGATTCATCAAAATCCATGCCGTTAAATTGTTCGGAATGAATTAAACGCCCTTTTTCAACATATGCCCCTTGATTGACATCGATATTCGACCCATCAGTTGGCTCAATCACCTGTTTAATGGTAATACCGTACTTTTGGGCAAAATCCCAATCACGTAAATCATGGGCTGGCACTGCCATTACTGCCCCTGTTCCATAACTAAAGAGTACAAAATTAGCAATCCAAACAGGCACTTTTTCACCTGTAAATGGATGAATAGCGTTAAAACCACTAAACTTGCCTTTTTTCTCCATGGTTGCCATGGCGGCTTCGTTGCTTTGTTCTTTTTTGCATTCATCTAAAAAAGATTGCAATTCTGAATTTTTCTCCACGGCACGCAATGCCAAAGGATGTTCAGGAGCAACGGCTAAATAGCTAACACCAAATAAAGTGTCTGGGCGAGTGGTGTAAACCGATAATTTATCCGAATAATCTTCCACTTCAAAATCCAACTCTATGCCTTTTGACTTACCAATCCAGTTTCGTTGCATGGTTTTAACCGAATCAGGCCAGCCAGTTAAA
>JALSIL010000031.1 GCA_026990095.1 Lysobacterales bacterium | reverse complement strand
GAGCAACGTAATATAAAAGATTTTTGGTTATTTTTTTATAAGGTCTTTCAACTGAATTTTTATCAGAAGACACAATCATTCTAATGGCTTGGTCTAAACGTGCTGCCAACTGTTTTACTGTCACCGACCTTTCCAAACTCCCATTAATCAGTGCTTCAAACAATCCTCCTGCCACCCAAAACATTTGTTTTTCATCCTTTTCGAGAACAACTGTTTTTAATTTATCGAGTATAGTTTGAATTTTCTTTAAATTAGCTTCAACATCATTTCCCTTTAACCAGTTTAATAAACTAACCTGATAAACACTTCTTATTTTATTAACAACTTGAGTTAATTGATTTTCGCTTAAAACAAAACTCGCATTATAATTAGATTCGGGAATTCCTAAACTCAGGTTTGGATTAAATAAAGCACTTTCTGATAGTAATTGGTCACCCTTAACTGTTCTTAAATCATTGACCAGAGGCAGCAAAACCATTGGAATGTCCTTATGCCCCAACTGTATTCTTTCCAAATAATCTGGTAACAACAAAATGCCACGTGTTAACACTTCAAAAGCATCCTTTTCTGAATCCACTTCTTTATCCAGTATCTTGGTAGCAACTTGTTCCATTTCTTCGGCAACCATCGCAGCACCGTAAAGCTCCACCATTTTTAAAGTGCCTTGTACTTGATGAAGGTAGGTAGCACAAAACTGTAATTGATTTTCATCTTCTGGATTCTCAACATAGGCCTCAATGGCTGATTGTGCCCTGCTTAAGGTTTCATCAAGCTCTTTTTTCACCCAAATTAATGTTGAAAAATCTATTTGTTCTATTTCACTCATACTTTTATCTAATCCAATTTATATGCTAAAGTTCTTTTATATGTTATTCGTGTCATGCCTTGGCTTTTCCAACTGCCTATATCAGTTGGGTTTAAAACAAGCAATCCCCCTTTTTTCAAAAACCTTTTCAGCCCTTCTAAAATTTTTATTTTCTTCCCTTTTGAAAAATAAATTAATACATTATGACAGAATATAATATCAAATTTAATCGTTGGCATTTTTTCAATCTTCAACAAATTAAACACACCAAAAGCCACTCTATTTTTTATAGTCTCATCAATAGTAAAAATATTTGAATTAACGCTGGTCAAATATTTTCTATAATCCAAATCTATTTCTTTTACTTTTTCTTTACTGTAAAAACAGTTTTCCGCTTGTATCAATGCTGGTTTACTCACATCTGTCGCAGTAATACCGTAATAAATACTATCCTTTTCCACCTTGCTTTTTAATTCATGCAACATCATCGCTAAAGAGTAAGGCTCTTCGCCTGTAGAACAACTAACACTCCATACTTTATAATGAAACTTAGTTTTATTCTCAAGAATATTCTTAAAATCTTCTTGAACCAATTTATAAGAAGGTCCGTGCCTAAAAAAACTGGTTTCGTGTACTGTCAGCCTATCTAACAACTCACTCCATTCTAAATTTCCCGTAATGCCATTCTTTATCATTTGCCAATATTCTGAAAAAGAAGAGATTCCAAGTTCTCTCATTCTGGACCAAATTTTTGTTTGTAAAAATAGCTCCCTTTCACGTGGAATAGTAATTCCCACCCTTTTTTCTAGCAATTGTGACCATTCTTCATAATCGAACAGTTTAAAATCGGGTAAAAATATCAACCCTTCATTTGAATAATTTTTCACTTTACTTAATTAAATTCATCAGTTGGCAACTTGAAATCTTGTACCGATAAGCGCAACTCATTTGCCAATTCCACCAAGTTTCCAATGGATTCTGCTGTTTGTTGTGTGCCAACCGAGGTTTGTGTTGTAATCTCTTGAATCACGTTCATGGTTCCTGATATATTGGTTGCAGCGACTGATTGTTGCTTTGCGGATTCTGATATGTTTTGAATCAATTCAGCCAAATCGTTGGATACGGCTTCAATTTCCGTCAATGCATCACCCGCATTTTCAGCACGTTTTGCTCCATCCACCACTTCTGCAGTCGTTTGCTCCATTGAAGAAACGGCTTCATTTGTATCTGATTGAATAGTTTGCACCAATGTTTCAATCTGTTTCGTCGCATTAGATGCCCGTTCAGCAAGTGATTGTACCTCATCGGCTACCACGGCAAAACCACGTCCAGCCTCACCAGCTGAAGCAGCTTGAATAGCGGCATTTAGTGCCAAAATATTTGTTTGTTCTGAAATATCATTAATCAATTCAACAATGTTTCCAATTTCTTGTGAACTTTCACCCAATCGCTTAATACGTTTTGAGGTTTCTTGAATCTGGTTACGAATATTATCCATGCCTTCAATAGTTTGACGTACAATTTCCGCACCATTATGAGCAATTAGTACTGAACGTTGCGCCACGTCAGCTGACTCTAACGAGTTGATCGATACTTCATCAATTGATACGGCAATTTCATTAATCGCGGCGGATGCATTTGTAATTTGGTGCGCCTGATGTTCTGATGCTTCTGCCAAATGTAACGCTGTTGCTTGCGCTTCTTGTGCCGCTGATGCCACACCAACTGATGCATCATTAATTGTTTTTACCAAGCTTCTTAAAGCTTCAACAGCGAAGTTAACCGAATCCGCAATAGCTCCCGTGATATCTTCACTCACTGTGGCATTTACCGTTAAATCCCCATCAGCAAGCGAACCCATTTCATCAAGCAGTCTTAATATCGCCAACTGGTTTCTTTCATTTAAGTCTTGTGCTTCTGCTGCCCGCTTTCTATCATTCTTTGTTAATGAATAGAGTATAAATATTAACCACAAAAGAGCTAATGCACCCAGTATGTACTGTGCATTAACAGATGGTAAAGTTGTTTTAATTTCTTTTAAACGAGTGGATAATTCTTTGGTTTGATCAACAAATAAAGGTGTGTCAAACACAATATCATCTGTTGCCGTTTGAGCTTCAAACAAATCCTGAGCCTTCATCACCTCATTGACATCTGCTTGCAAGTCATTGAAAACATTATAAACAGAACCCAGTGCTTCAATTACACTTTTATTAGCAACAGCTTTTATATTTCCGTCACCATTAAACATTCCATTCAATACTTTTGAAAATCGACTTGTATCATCTTTTAAGGCTTCTGACTCTTGAACAGCGTTCATCCCACCTTTTAGCACTTCACCCATACGCCTTAACATTCTATCGGCTAACACTTGTTGTTGTCCAGCTAAGCGAATTAATTCTCGAGAGCCATTAATTTTCACCAACAACTTAACAACTTTGTCATTTTTGGCTTGCAACTCAGGTATTTTTTCAGCAAATTTGTTGTAAATCTTTGACATGTCTTTAATCAAATCTTGTTTATCCAATATTCTACCAACATTTGCATCCATTGATTTCCAAGTGGTTTGGACAACATTGAGTGGGTCATTCACCTCTACGGGTACAGGCGGATAGTCTGAATTACCATTAGCTAATGAATCAATTTTTGTTGAGATATAATCCCGTGTAAACTTAAGCTTCTTAAACGAATCTTCATCACCCGAAGAAGATGAAATAGCATGCTGTGCCAATTGCTGGGCTTTAATCTGAATATCATCTGCCGCTTGCACGTGTTGTACTTTATTTGATTCGATTGTGCTTAAAGCAATGGAATTAACTACGAATCCTATAATAAGTAGCAACAAGATAAAAACTTGCCATGTTGGCAGAGTTCTCGCTTGCCCTCCTAAATCATTTGATGTTACACTCATATTTTATACTCTCTTCTTGTTTATACTGCTGCTGCATTTTGAAATAATGGGTCATTGATAAGCTTCTCATCTTCCAACACATTCCATACAATACCTTTGTCTTCAAAAGCCAACTCAGAATATTTTAATTCATTCTCTTTCTTATTATTTTTGATTTTTTGTTTGTTTACAAAATGTTTTTGGCCAAATACTTCGTCTACTACAAGACCAACTTGGCCTGCAATTTGCTGAATAACAACCATCCGGGTATGGGCTGTAATTTTAATTGGTTGATTAGTTAAATAGGATTTAAAGTCAATTATTGGTAATAAGTTTCCACGAATATTTCCCAACCCTAAAACCCACTTTGCTATTCCTGGAATTTTTGTTGTTTCTGATAAAATCAAAACTTCTACAATTTTTTCGATTGCAATAGCATAATAGGTATCGCCAACCTTGAAACCCACTCCTGACCATTGACCTCTTGCTTTTTCCGTTAAAACATCCACCTTGTGCTTTAAGCTCAATCTTTCATATTCTGCAAGCAACTCAAATGGTTTTACATTATTTTTTGACATAAACCCTACCCTTTTCTATTGGACTTTATTGCATCGAGCAACTCTTCTTTGGTAAATGGCTTGGTTAAATATAATTCGGCTCCGACAACCTTACCCTTTGCCTTATCAAAAAGACCATCTTTAGATGACAACATAATGACTGGCGTCGATTTAAACTCTTTATTCATTTTTATTAAGGCACACGTTTTGTAACCATCTAAACGTGGCATCATGATATCTACAAAGATAACGTCAGGATGTAAATCTGATATTAATGAAAGAGCATCGTAACCATTTTCCACCGATACAACATCGCAACCTTCCTTTTTCAATAATGTTTCTGCCGTTCTTCTAATGGTTTTCGAATCATCAATAACCATCACCTTCAAACCTGAAAAATCTAACTCTTTACTATTATCACTCACTGTTACACTCTTTTTATTTATTTATATTCATTAAGGAAATAAAAAATAATAGCTAAACCACTACATTTTCCTATTTATCCTGTACTTTGCACTAAGGATACTTGAAATGGTTTAATTTTTCATTATTTTTTATCAATTTATTCTTAAATTAATTTATCAACTTATCAAGCTAAGTTAGTATATTTTAACAAAATAACTTATTTTATTTCTTATTTCAAATCTAAAAATCAATTTTTTGATTTTTTTTTCATTATCTGTAGAAAAGGGCTCTTTATTCACAAGAAAGCAATTAATACTACTTTTCAAGTGATTATAAATTACAGTTGAGTATAATTAACTTAATATCAAATTAACAGATGAGATAACTGCCATGAAAATTGGATTCTTAATGGACCCTATTGAAGAAATCAATACAAAAAAAGACTCAACATTTGCCATGATGTTAGAAGCACAAGCACGAAATTATGAAATACACTATTTTACTCAAAATGACACTTCAGTCCAGAATCATCGCCCTTTTGCTTTAACTAAACGAATCAAGTTAACCGATAACACTTCGCATTGGTTTGACTTTACTTCATCGCAACTTATCGACTTGTCTTCCCTAGATGTTATAATGATGCGAAAAGACCCACCTTTTGATATGGAATATATCATGGATACTTACCTTCTTGATTTAGCAAAAGAAAATGGGGTATTAATTTGCAACGACCCTCAATCGTTAAGAGATGCAAATGAAAAATTCTTTACCGAATATTTTCCAGAATTTAGCCCCAAATGCGTTATTTCTAGAAATCAAAAAAGCATTAAAAACTTCGCAAAAACCTTAAATAAAGCCATTATTAAGCCAATGGATGGTATGGGTGGCTCCTCTATTTTTCAAACTGGAAAGAATGACAAAAACCTCAATGTTATCATCGAAACAGTAACCAATAATGGCACTCGCACTACCATGGTTCAAGAATACATACCCGAAATAACAAAAGGAGATAAAAGAATCCTTTTGATAAATGGAACACCTGTGGACTTTGCATTGGCAAGAATACCTTCAGACGATGATTTCAGAGGCAATTTAGCCAAAGGCGGCAAAGCAGTAGGCCAACCCTTGTCCAAAAGCGATTATGAAATCTGTAAAAAGGTTGGCCCAGTACTAAAAGAAATGGGAATCATCTTTGCTGGCATTGATGTCATTGGCAAACACTTAACCGAAGTGAATGTCACTAGCCCAACGTGCATAAGGGAGCTTGATAAACAGTTTGATTTAAACATTGCTGGAATGCTTTTTGATGAGATAGAAAAAATAATGAACTAATGCCGCATATTTCCACAACAGATAAAAACATTTTAACCTTCACTCTGAGTGCTTTATTGGTGAGTTCTCTAATAATGGGTATCGTTTTTACACTTGATGATTCCAACACCAATGACTCATTACCGAGTCTTGATGTTATTCTATCTAAACAAAAAAGTTTAAAAGAACCTGAAAAGGCGGATTTTCTTGCCAAAAACGACCAGCAAGGGGGTGGAGAATCAAAAAAAAGTGTGCGCCCACAAAATATAAAGACGGGCATAGCCGTTGATGATCAAGGCAACCACCTCAAAGAGCAAATCGAAAA
>JALSIL010000030.1 GCA_026990095.1 Lysobacterales bacterium | reverse complement strand
TCATTCCTAAAGATGCAGAACTTGGTTTGGTTGGTATGCGTGAAAAATTGCTATTGCATACGCATTGGAAAACCACACATTTTGGTCATCATCACCCAAAAAAAGAACAACAACAGGCTGCAATTAATTGGATTCATGAAAAACAAAAGCGTTATTTATTGGTGAATAGAGATTTTTTAAATGCGTGTTTTAAACCTGAAAACAGCTTAGATTACGATTCATTTCATAAGACTAAGTGGCTGCTTTTTTCCAATACTAAGTGCAAGCCCGACAATAAAAAGCACAGTGTTTACTCTAGCCATTGAGGGTTTTAAAGAAAAAAAAGAAAAACGCCAAGCTTGATTGAGAGATCACTTGGCGTTATTTAATTCCATTTGTGTATTCTAATCCATTAGTATGGTTTAATAAAGAACTCTACTTGCCACACACACTTTTGAATTCTTTATGATTCTATTTAAGCATTTTTAAAAGAACACCGTTATAACAAATGTTGCAATTGTTTGTACTTTTTGATTAGAAGGGCATTTCTTGGCGTTTATAATCTGAAGGCAGTACAAACAAGGATGGATCTATCGTGTTATGATTGACTTCACTTAAGGTGCCTTGCTCTCCGGCTTGATTGTAGTTAACTGGAATAAAATCTCCTAATTCTGAAAAATCCATGGATTTATCGGCTCCAAACTGCTTTGCCATATGAGAAATAACGCCTTGGAAAGACTCAATGACTCTGTATTCATCTTGACTCATGCCAATTTTCGAATATTCTGTTACGCAAAATTCAGATTTTTTACGTTTCAATTTTTTCTTTACAACTTGGCAATCAAAGCCATTGTATGTTTTTGTTTTCCCCATTAATGAATATTCTGGTTTTGGCATTTCCTTAGGCATTTGTGATTTAATCATATTGGTCATCATCCCTCGCATCATCTCTCTTTGTTCTGCTGGCATTTCTGCCAATTGTTTTTCTAACATTCTATCCATCATCGCACCAATATCACTTAATGATGCAATGGCTTCTTTGTCCATGACAAAGTAACTCTTATCCTTAGTATCAACCATGGTAAAAGTGGTGTTTGCTGCATCATAAATCATATAAGAACTGTTATCCCCAACCGAAGTGGCTCGCATCTTGTTTCCTGCTATTTGCATTTTCATGGCCACATTATCCTTTTTATTGGTAAAGGTTAAGCTCGTGTCGGCAAGGCTTGCTGTTGCCATAAGTGGCAGTAATATCATTGGTAAAATTTTCATAAATATCTCCTCTTAAAAATTAGTATTTTAATTATTTAAACTGAACATCGTGTTAATATTCTTTTTTCATTATCCCAAATCCCGATAGTGAAACGCGAATTAGAGTGCAATCAATTGGTACGTATAGCAAATCAATAAAATTCGTCGTCACCTCATTGGTGATAAGATATTTTCTTGATTTGCTAGGCGTGCTAAGGGGTTGTGCTATAATCGTGTTTTCACTATCGGAATTTGGGATTATTGTTAAGTACGTTATTGAGTTGAAAAAGGTGTCAAAAAAATCTAAAAAAAAACAATTTAAACACGCTAAAAAGCCCCTTATTCGTCAAATTTTATTGCTTAGCATTGGTTTTTCTATTGGTTTATTCGTTCCATGGTATCTTTATTTGCAATTTATCGTCAACAGCTTGTTTGTTGAGTACAGCTGGTCAATCCCTTCGAATATTTATGCCCGCGAGTTGAATCTGTACAATGGCAAAAAAATCAGCTCACAAGCAATTGACTATGAGCTTTCGGTATTAGGCTATAAAAAGGGCAGCTCGCTAAACAACATCGGCACTTACTCGAAATTAAATAACGAATACACAATCCACACAAAGGGCTTTAATTTTTTTGGTGGTCAGGAAAAATCCAAAATTGTTCAATTTACTCTTGTCAATGGCATAATAAGCCAATCAAATGTTGCTCTTATTCGGTTAGAGCCCTTGTTAATTGGGCAAATTTATTCAAAAAACTTTGAAAACCGCCAACCCGTGAAAATCACAGAAATCCCCAATACCATGGTAATGGGGTTACAAGCCGTTGAAGACAGAAATTTCAATCAGCACTTTGGCATTGATGTAATAGGCATACTACGGGCTGTTATTAAAAATATTTTTTCTGGCAAAATAGTGCAAGGTGGCAGCACTATCACCCAACAATTAATTAAAAATAGACTGCATTACAACAATAAAAGTTGGTTAAGAAAAATCAATGAAGCCATCGCAGCGATTATGCTTGAAAATATATTTGATAAAGGTGAGATTATTGAAAATTATTTCAATGACATCTATTGGGGACAAAAAGGCTCTACGGCTATTCATGGCATAAAACAGGCCGCTCATTATTATTATTCCAAAAAACCATCTCAATTAACCCTATCAGAACAAGCCTTATTGATTGGAATCATTAAAGGGCCATCATGGTATCACCCAATAAAACAAAGAAAGCGCGCTTTGACAAGAAGAAATACCGTTCTTAATTCGTGGTATAAAACGTCAATTATTACCAAAGCACAGTGGTTGCGAGCTAAAAAAACGGACTTATCCATTCGCATAAATTCTGCCTTTGCTGATAGCCAATACCATGATTTTTTAAGTCTTGTCAAAAAACAACTCTCCGAGTCGCTCGATAAAAAAATATTAAACACCCAAGGTTTGCATATATTTACTTCGTTAAACCCCTTCATTCAACAACAACTTTCACACACGTTGCAATCCCAAACGGATAAACTAGCAAAAAATCTGCAAGCCGCAGCTATCGTTAGCGATGCCAATACAGGAGAGGTGTTAGCCATCAAAGGCGATAAAAATAAAACCAGTTTATACAATCGAGCTCTGTTGTCTAAACGTCAAATTGGTTCGTTGATTAAACCCTTTGTTTATTTAGCGGCTCTTGAACAATTGCCTGATTTTACCTTATCAACGTTAATTGCGGATTCACCTTCCAAAATAAAATTAAAACCGGGCGAATACTGGCAACCTAAAAATTACGATGGTCAATCACTGGGGCAAATTCCTGCACAATTGGCACTCATCAAATCACGTAACCAAGCCACCGTTAATTTAGGCTTAGAACTGGGCGTTGATAATTTTGTCAGTTACCTGAAAAAACTCGGATTAAATATTATCCGCAGCAAACACCCTTCTATTTTTCTTGGTGCAACTGAACTTACTCCTTATGAAGTCACCAATTTATATTTACTGTTAGCATCAAAAAACACCAGTAATCAATTAATTTCAATAAGACAAGTGGTCGATAAAGACAACAAGCTTATTCGTCAAAACAAGCATGTAAATAACAGGCATATTGATCCAATTGCACTGACACAAATTCGTACGGCTTTACATCAGGTTACTGTTAACGGAACTGCTGCTAAACTAACTTACTCCTATGGTTTTAGTGGTTTATACGGAAAAACCGGCACAACAAACCAAGGCAAAAATAGCTGGTTTGTGGGATTTAACCAAGATTATTTAGCTACCTTTTGGGTCGGTAAAGATAACAATAAAGCCACTCATTTAACGGGCAGTTCTGGTGCTTTAGTTTTGTGGGCAAATTGGTTTAATGCAATAAATTAGAGATCGTTTAAAAAACTGTAGTTTATGCAGAATGCCATTTGTTTTTTAATAAAGATTCAATAATTTTTTTACCCCGATGACCATAAATCGGGTTGTTTTCTAAAGCCAATTCATCGGCTAATTTAATTGCCACATCTGCAGGCGGTGTATCGGTTACTTTGGATTGATTAAGCACATGTAATGCTGTTTGAAAAACTGAATATTCGTAATTTTGGTCTAAATGACGGTAAAAATAAGGATCATCGTCAATATAACCGGATTGTTCATCCGCACAATTTACAATTCCCATGCGATTAACCAAAAAATCAGGAACGTAAGTTATACCTCTATCGGCAATAACTTGACCATGCTTGCGAGAGTCTTTGAGTTGGTTGTTAGATGCGCCACATATAATCTTGGCTTTGATTTGAGGAATCGTCTCATCATTTAAAATCGCACCTGTTGCACACGGGGCAAGAATATCGCATTCTTCAAACAGTATTGAATTATCTTTGATGTCAACAAGGCGAGCCTCCAGATTTTTATCAGTGTATTTGGCTTTTACCTCATCAATTAAACCTTGGTTAATATCCACAGCAATGATTTTAGCTACCTTACGCTCAAACATATAGCCCATCATCGGTTCTGCCACATGACCCATGCCTTGTACGGCAACGGTTTTACCTTCTAATGTGCCTAAGTCTAAAAACTTCAATGCCGCTTCCATGCCATGCACCACACCCAAGGCTGTTGCTGATGAAGGATTGCCACTACCACCAACCGATGCTGGAATGCAAGTGGTAAAACGCGTTTGTGAAAACACATTAGCCATGTCTTCTTCACAGGTGCCAACATCCTCTGCTGTAATGTAACACCCTTTAATTGAGGTGATAAATCGTCCGTAATCTTTGTATAATTCTTCACGTATTTTTAAATCGTTTTTGTCGTTGTTTGGGTTGTGAACCATAATGCCCTTGCCGCCTCCCCACCAGAGGTTAGCCAACGCATTTTTACGGGTCATGCCTTTGGATAAACGCATGCCATCACGCAAAAAATCTTCCATGCTTGCATAATGCCAGTATCTCAATCCCCCCGAGGCTTGCCCGCGATTGGTTTTGTGGATGAATGCACCAAACAGCACACCGTATTTTTCACTGACCTGAAACAACATGCCTTCGTGTTGTGCAAAATCACGTTTATCGGCATTAATAAAATCAGCCACTGATTGCAGTTTTTTATCTGAAACAATGACTTTGTTGGTGTTTTTATCAAAAACCAAAGAAAAACGTTTGATGTTATTTTGTTGTAAAAATGCGATAAATTCTTGCGGGTTTTGTGAAACCAAAGAAGTTTGACTTGTCATTAGATTATCCCCAAATTGACGAGATTATTTTGATGTGTGCATTATAATATCTTGTGGATTATAAGCAATTTAATTAAAGTTTATTATTTAAATATTGAATATGTGACAAAAAAACCATGTCATTGCGAGGAGCATAAGCGACGCGGCAATCTCCTCAAGTTTAAGTCATTTTCAAAAAATACGACAGCATGATGAGATTGCCACGTCGTTCCTCCTCGCAATGACGCGGTACTTTTATTTAACTATTTAGACAAAAATTTAATCCCATCAGTAATGCCCGAAACCGTCAATGGATACATCTTATTTTCAAAAATTTCTTTTATCATTTGCGTGCTTTGGGTGTATCGCCAATAGTCTTGTGGGACGGGATTGAGCCAGATGGTTTTGTGCCATTTTTCTTTGATGCGTTTGAGCCATAAGGCGCCAGGTTCAGGGTTGTTGTGTTCGACACTGCCGTTTTCATAAGCTAACTCCCACGGACTCATGGCGGCATCACCGACAAAGATAACATGGTAATCGTTACCAAAGGTGTTAAGTATATCGTGAGTGCTCACACCTTCATCATAACGTCGGCGGTTGTCTTTCCAGAGGCTTTCGTAAACGCAGTTATGGAAATAAAAATATTCTAGGTGTTTAAATTCAGTTTTGATGGCTGAAAATAATTGTTCACAGGTGCGAATATGGTCGTCCATAGAACCGCCAATATCAAAAAAAACCAAAAGCTTAACGGCATTATGGCGTTCGGGAACCAATTTGATATTGAGTAAACCTGCATCGCGTGCGGTACTCTTGATGGTGTCATCCAAATCCAACTCTTCTGCCACGCCTGTTCGGGCAAATTTTCGCAATTTTCGCAATGCCACTTTAATATTGCGTGTACCGATTTCGCAATTATCATCGAGGTTGCGGTATTGGCGTTTTTCCCAGACTTTGACTGCTCGCCTGTGTGTGCTTTCGCCACCTATGCGCACACCTGCGGGATTGTAGCCACCATGCCCAAAGGGCGATGTGCCACCTGTGCCAATCCATTTGTTGCCACCTGCGTGTTTTTTCTTTTGCTCTTCTAAGCGTTTTTTGAGTGTTTCTAAAATTTTATCCAAACCACCCAAGGCTTCTATTTTAGCCTTTTCTTCATCAGTCAAGTTTTTCATAAATTCAGACTGCAACCAATTTTCAGGGATTGTTGCTGTGGCTAAATCTTCACGGGCTTTTAAGCCTTCGTAATATTCACCAAAGGCTTGGTCGAAACGATCAAAATACTTTTCATCCTTGACCAAACATAATTTTGATAACTGATAAAACTCATCCATAGAGCCAAAAGCAATGTCTTTTTGCATGGCATCAATTAACGTCAGTAATTCATTAATACTAACAG
>JALSIL010000029.1 GCA_026990095.1 Lysobacterales bacterium | reverse complement strand
AATGTTTCTAAGGATGGCAAGTGTACTTTTGGTGGGTTCTCTCGCGTGGTTAAGCGGATGATTTGTGAGTCCACTTTGGGGCGGGGGGTGAATGCTTCTGGTGGCACGATAAAGAGCTCTTCGCATTCAAAAGCGTATTGCAGCATGACACTTAAGCGCCCATAAGCTTTAATTCCTGCTGGCGCGCATATTCTTTTGACTACTTCTTTTTGCAACATAAATACCATGTCCTTAATGTGAGTGGCTTGGTATAAAAAACTAATCAAGAGAGGTGTTGAAATATTGTAGGGTAGGTTGCCTATGATGCGTGTATTTGTATTGGAAAATTTGAGTTCTAAGGCATCTTGATGGTGAATGGTAACATGGGTTTTGCCTGCAAATTTTGCTTGCAGTTTTGGCACTAAATCGTTATCAATCTCGACAAGGTTGAGGTTGTCAGAATATTCTACCAAGTGGTCAGTAAGTGCGGCTTGTCCTGGTCCTATTTCCCATACTTCATCTTCTTTTTGTGGATTAAATGCGTTAATAATACGCTCGATTACTGATTGATCTTGCAAAAAATTTTGCCCAAATTTTTTCTTAGCACGTATTTTAGTTGGCATTTTTAATCAGTTCTCGTGTGAGCTTTACCGCTTCGAGTAAGCTATCACTCGAAGCTAGATTTTGTCCTGCAATATCAAGTGCTGTGCCATGGTCGACGCTGGTACGAATAAAGGGCAGCCCAAGTGTGATGTTAACTGATTTGCCAAATCCTGCATATTTCAATGGTGCTAAACCTTGATCATGGTACATGGCAAGTACCGCATCAATGCCTTTTAGTTTTTCTGTAGTAAACAAGGTGTCAGCAGGTATTGCTCCAATAATATTGTGTCCTTTGTTTTGATAGGATTTAATTGATGGATTAATAATTTCAATTTCTTCGCTACCCAGATGACCATCCTCACCGGCATGAGGGTTGAGTCCGCAGACGGCAATAATGGGTTTTTCGATGCCGAATTTCGTTTGCATGTCCTTTATTAGTATGTCAAGTACTTGGCTAATATTGTGGGCTGTGATGTTTTGTGCGACTTGTTTGAGCGGCATGTGGGTTGTGACTAGTGCAACGCGCATGTGTTGATTGAGCAACATCATGACGACTTTTTTTGTGTGGCTTAGTGCCGCTAAATATTCGGTGTGACCAGTAAAGTTAAGTCCTGATTCATTAATAATGCCTTTGTGCAAGGGGCAGGTTACCATGGCAGAATAAGTGCCGTTTATGCATCCATAAGCAGCAGTGTCCAGCAGCTGTAGAACATAGGCTGAATTATTAACGTCCAGAATCCCGAACTTTACTTTTTCTTTGGTGGGGATGTGCTTCGTTTTAATGGTGTTTGGCAGTCCTTTGAGTAAAGTGGTGTCACCAATAATTACGCAATCATATAATTGCCCTTGGATTGCCAAATCGACGACTATCTCTGCACCAATTCCAGCAGGTTCACCAAGGGTAATGGCTATGGGTTGTGGCATGGGTTTAGATGCGAATGTCCACAAAGGCTTCGCCACGAATCTCAGTTAACCAACTTTCAATTTGTTCATTCATTTTACGGGCGTGGATGGCCCTTTTAGCTCGAATGCGTTTGATTTCATCAGAAACATCATTTTTCCGTGAACCTAATTTCTGCACAATATGCCATCCAGCTTGAGTTTGAAACGGAGCAGAAATCTCTTGATCATCAAGTTTATCAACGACATTTCCAAATCGTTGCCCAAATTCATTAGGTTGAAACCAACCCAAATCGCCACCTAATGCCGCTGAATTAACATCATCTGATTTTTCTTCTGCCAGTTTGGCAAAGTCTTCGCCTTCTTGTAAACGTTGATAGATTTCGTTGATAATTTCCATGCCTTGGGCGGGCGTCACTAATTCTGAATTTTCGATAAGAATATGGCGTGCTTTGACTTGATCAATCATTTGACTGGCTTGTTCACGTTTGTCGGTTAATTTTAGAATGTGCAGACCGCTTTGGCTGCGAACAGGATGAGTAAACTCTCCGACTTTCATGGCTTTGATCTGGTCAGCAAATAAAGTAGGAAGTTCACTGCTGGCTCTCCAGCCTAAATCGCCACCTTCTAGTGCTTTTTGACCAGCAGAATATTTAGTAGCAAGTTCTGCGAAATCGGTGCCTTTTTGTAATTCTTGGTAAATTTTGTCAACTTTTGCTTTGGCTTTTGCTAACTCTTCTTGTTTTGCATCGGCTGCTAAAGGTATTAGAATATGTCCCAAGCGCACTTCAAATTGTGAGAATTGATTATCAGCCAAAAATAAATCAATTTCTTGCTCGCTGACTTTGACTTCTTGGTTAGCTAAACCGTTGCGAATTTTTTCAGTTTTTAACTCTTTACGCATGTCATTTCGAAATTCAGCAAAGTTCATGCCATCATTTTCAATGGCCATTTGCATTTGTTTCAAGGTTAATTTATTTTTTGATGCAACCTCGGCAAGAGCGGCATCAACTTCAGCATCAGATATGCGAACACCGGCTAAATCTGCTTGTTGCAACTGTATCTCTTCTGTTATTAAGCGTTCTAAAACTTGCTGGTCAAGAATTGATTTAGGTGGTAATTGCGTGCCACTGCTTTTGAGTTGCTTGGTAATATTTGAAACAGCTCTATCCAATTCACTCCGAAGTATCACGCCTTCTTCAACAACGGCGACAATTTCATCGAGCAACTCTTCTTCTGCGTGACTCAAGCTTGCAAATTGTGTTGCAAACAGTGTGGTGATTAATATTATTTTTTTCATGTTTTAAAATTCCTCTGAATAACCTAGGATTGACTGTTTGAGTAACCGTCTAGGGTTACGGCCGATGGCACCTAAGCCATCTAATTGTAATTCAAAAAATATACCATTTGTTGAGTCGCCAGCTTCATTGATAATATGCCTTCTTCCAATAATTCGTGCCGCCCAACAGCAGCTTTTAAACTCAATGCCTGCAATGGCTTCAAGTGTTTTATTGGCATCGAGTGAATAATTCCAACGGGAGATAAAACGCTTGTTTCTGCCAAATGGTAAGACAACGGATGAGTCTATTTGTTCAATTTTACCCTGTCTAAAGCGATAGGCGAAGTTAAAAAGTGAATTATTGCTGCCTTTGCGCTGAATTTTAAACAGTGCACGTTCCGATTGATTGATTTGAGTGTCCCAATGAACACTCATTGTGGCTTTCCAATTACGGTAAAAATAATTAAACTCTGTAATAATTGGTGAAGTGCTTCGTGTTTGGACTGTATTGTTGGTTTGCACTTGACGGTCTTCAAAATAGGCAATTTGCCCTAAAGTAAAATTCCACCGTTCGTTGCCACTGTGGTCAAAGTGTCTTTGCGAAATGGCAACAGAGAGTTGATTGGCATCACTTTGTCGATCTGCTCCTGAGAAAGCATTAGGCAGAAACAATAAACTATTGCCGAATGTGAGATCACGTGTATCAAATAAAGGGATGTCTTGTTGATTTCGATAGGGTACATACAAATAATACAAATGTGGTTCAATGCTGCTAAAGCTTCCATCTTCGAAAGATTTTTCAAAATTAATTGTGTAATCAAGCGAGGCAATAGGTAAGGAGCGAGAGCGAGTCAAATTGGTTTGATTTGAAAATTGGGTGTTTGAATAATCCCAATTGGTTGTACGGTAAGCCAATCGAGGTGTTAAACGAGAATAATTGTTTTGAAAGGATTTCTCAATATAAGGGGTTAAGTCTAGTCGTGAGGCGGTAATGGATTTTTCTTTATAAAAATTGACCCATTGGCTATCAAAGCCATAATGCAATAATGAATCGCCATCAATAAAATAATTGAATGACACTTTAGGCAGTGTTTGGTAGGGTTGACTGCCAAGGCTAACAGTGTCACTAATAATCTGGTAATCGTTAAGCTGACCTTTAAAATTCCAATGCTCGCCATATCCTGTGACATTGAGGTAGGAATAAACAAATGCTTGGGCAGTGGTGTTGATGTTGTTACCAAAGTCTTCAAAGTATTGCATGTCCGAAACATGCCTGAGTCGTGTATTTAAAAACCAATGGCTTGACAGGTTTTGGTTGTGTTTGTAGTCGATTCGACCTCTATCACTCTTATCGGTGCGATCGTTGGGTAAATACTCTGCATTTATTTCCCCTTCAAAGTTTTGACCAAGATACCTAAACTGTGCTCCTAACATGTTCCCTCTTTTTGATAAATAACGAGGGGTTAATGTGGCATCCATGTTTTCGGTAATATTAAGGTAATAGGGCAGAGCAATGTCGAAACCAGTGGTTGTTGAATTACTGATTTCTGGTACCAACAAACCCGATTGCCTTTTGTTGGTTAAGGGCATTTTCGCGTAAGGCAAATAAAGGATAGGCACCCCCTTAAACCTCAAAGTCATTTTTCGAAATGTACCTGTTTGCGTTTCTTCGTCTAGCTCGGCTGTACGGGCTTTGAAAAACCATTGTTGATCTTCAATTGGACAGGTTGAATAACTTAAGTCATCGAGGTGGCTGGTTGATTCTTGAGTGGTTAGTGATTGGGCAGAACCGTTGGCATTGCTTGCTTTTAACTGATAGCTGACATGAGAGAGTTCAGCCTGGTTGTTGTTAAGGTTTATTTTTGCTGATAGAGCTTGAATGGATTGGTTTTTGTCTTGGTAATTTAATGTGGTTGCAATGCTAATATTTTGGTTTTTATCATCGTAAATTAATTCTTGGGTTGTGATGGATTGATTGGCGGTAGAAATACATACATTCCCACCAATTTTAATTGTTTCGTTGTCTTGAGGGATAAAATATTCCGCATCAATAGAGGTTGATTTTTGAATGGCTGATTCGGCACAAGACGCTTGTTGGGGTTTTTCACTAAGGCTTTGGGCTTTTGAAAAAGGAGTTAACAAGGCAAGACTAAGTAAAAATAGCGAAATTTTTACTGAAACGGTTTTATTCATATAAACTTTTGTTAAATTTTAGGGTTTCCATTTTACAACGGAGGAGACTTATTTTAATATGTGTAATAAAGAATGTCTGCGGATATTGCTGATTTTTTTCCTTAAAACTTGGTTTTGGCAAGTTTATGGGATGTTTATTTTAATTTAAGAGGATTTTAATTATGGCTGGTAAATTTGTAATAAGTAAAGGTAAGGACGGTAAAGACTATTTTGTTCTTAAAGCAGGTAATGGCGAGGTGATTATGTCATCTCAAGGTTACAAGTCTGCTTCGGGTTGTGAAAATGGTATCGAGTCAGTACGAGTAAACTCACAAGATGAGTCAAAATTTGAAGTTAGACAAGCTAAAGATGGTCGTGATTATTGGGTTTTGAAAGCTAACAATGGTCAAGAGATTGGACGTAGCCAAATGTATAAAACTAAGAGTGGTTGCGCTAATGGAATGAAATCGGTGGCTAAAAATGCACCTGATGCTAAGCTTGTTGACGAAAGATAAGTTTTAATGAATTGAGACCTTTGCATAACTATAGTGACGAGTAAAAAATGATTAAATTCACCAGCTTTTCGCTAAAAATCTCGCCAATAACTGGTTATTACCTTCAATTTTTAACTCAATCTGGAAAATTTTCTCTATTTTTTCTTTCGCCATATAGTAATGCAAAGGTCTCGAATTAAATTTTTAAAAGAGCACTCTTTGTGCTCTTTTTTTATGCGAGAAAAAATATGGCTTGGTATGAAGACGATAAATTATGGGAAATGTTTTATGAGTGCATGTTTGATGAAGAAAGTTTTATTCAGGCTCAAGAGCAAGTACCCGAGCTGCTCTCATTAGTCTCTACTGATGTATGCAGAGTCTTAGATTTAGGCTGTGGACCAGGGCGTCATTGTTTAGCTTTGGCAAAAATGGGTTATGAAGTTACTGGTGTGGATACCAGTGCGTTTTTGTTATCTAGGGCTAAAGAAAAAGCACTCAAATCTAATCTATCGGTTAAGTTTATTCGGGCAAATATGCTTGATTTTAAGAGTGATAAAAAATTTGATTTAATTGTCAATATGTTTAACTCGTTTGGGTATTTTGATACCCAAGAAGACAACCAAATGGTGTTAAATACCGCCTATGAAAACCTCGCGGACAAAGGAACCTTGCTGCTGGATACAGTAGGCAAAGAAACGCTAGCACGAACCATACAACCCGTGCATTTGTCGGAATATGAAAATGGTGATATTCGCATTGAAAGACCAGTATTGATTGAAAATATGCAAATCTTTTCAAATCAATGGATGCTTATTCGAGGTGACAAAGTCTTTACACGAGACTACCAACATTTTGTTTACACGCCAATGGAATTATCGCAGATGTGTTATCAAGCTGGATTTAAGCAGGTG
>JALSIL010000028.1 GCA_026990095.1 Lysobacterales bacterium | reverse complement strand
TTGGGTGTGGCACACTCACTTGCCAGTAATCAGGGCAAACGTTTGGTGATTGACATTGGCGGAGGTTCGACTGAGTTGATAATTGGTGAAGAATTTACACCCCTCTTGAGAGAAAGCTTACACATGGGTTGCGTTAGTTACACAAAAAAGTTTTTTGCTAACGGCAATATTTCAAAAAGCAATTTCAAAAAAGCCGTTCGTTCGGCACAACGGCAGTTGCTTTCCATTGTTAGTAAATACCAACAGTTGGGGTGGAATACCGTTATTGGTGCATCAGGAAGTATGCGTTCGACGGCTAAAGTTATAGTGCACAATGAATACGCACGGTCTGGTATTGAAAAAAAGGGCTTGGATAAACTCATTAAAAGATGTTGTGATTTGGGTACTATTGACAAACTCAAAAATTTGGATGGACTCAGTTCTCGCCGAAGACCTGTTTTTATCGGTGGATTAGCCATAATTAAAGCCTTGTTTGCTTCACTGGATTTACAAACCATTCAAGCCTCAAGTGGAGCTTTGCGCGAGGGCATTGTTTATGACTTAAGCGGTCGTTTGCACCACAATGATATTCGTAGGCGCAGTATTGATAAGCTCGTTAAGCAGTTTGAAATTGATATATCGCACAGCAAACGGGTTAAAAC
Source organism: Lysobacterales bacterium (assembly GCA_026990095.1). Classification (GTDB taxonomy): domain Bacteria; phylum Pseudomonadota; class Gammaproteobacteria; order Xanthomonadales; family Marinicellaceae; genus NORP309. The sequence continues at coordinate 5,713 of JALSIL010000028.1, read as the reverse complement.
TACCATTGATGATTTAATCAACTTAAGCAATATTAAACTCTCTGAATCTCAACATGAATTACTTAACTGGGCAGCACAGTTGCATGAATTGGGTTTAAATATATCTCACTCCCATTTTGAAAAACACGCAGCTTATATCATTTCTCACGCAGACATGCCCGGTTTTTCTACCCAAGAACAGCTAAAATTATCTGTTATTGTTGCCTTACTCCGACGTAAAATCAAAAAAGAGTGGTTGCAAAAATTGTCGAGCAAACAGCAAGAAAAACTTTTACCATTAATCGTTATATTTCGCGCTGCGACCTTATTAAATCGCCCAAGAACTGATGACAATATCCCATTAGAGTCTATCGCCTTAAACGATAAAAACATTGAGATTAAGTTTCAAAACGATTGGCTAAACAATCATCCACTTACCTTTGAAGACCTGCAGTCCGAAAAGAAATACCTTAAGGCACTTGATGTAGATCTAAAAATCTAGGCACGTGCCTGAGAAAAAATCTAATACGGTCATACTTGACTAGACGGCTATTTAAATGTGTTCTCAATCATTAAAAACGCTTATTGCTCACCTTCGTTTTTAAATAAAAATTTGGTAGTGTCCACAATAGTGTGTCTGGCTGAGTTGAATTTGCCACGAACTTTGATTAAAGCACAATCATAAAGATAAAGTCGATTGTTTTGGAGATTAAAGACTAGAACATGTGAAATTATGTATTTAAACTTGACAGGTCAAAACATATCAACCCAGCTTGTAATTAAAACATCTCCAGATTAAAATCAAAACATGACAAATTCATACTACGGTATCCTCTTTGAAAAAGTTAAAATCGGACCAGTTACGACGCCCAATCGCTTTTACCAAGTACCGCATTGCAATGGCATGGGGCATCGTTTTCCGCAGGCTTTGGCTCGTATGCGAGGGATTAAAGCCGAAGGTGGTTGGGGTGTGGTTTGTACCGAAGAGGTGGAAATTCATCCGTCATCGGATATTACGCCATTTAATCAGGGTCGGTTGTGGGATGATAGTGATATTGCCAATTTGCAATTAATGACTGATGCGGTGCATGAGTATGGTTCGCTTGCTGGGATTGAGTTGGTTTATCAAGGTTTAGCGGGCAAAAATCATTATTCGCGCTTGCCAACATTAGCTCCAACTCATGCTTCTGTTTTGGGTGGTTATCCGATGCAGGCACGTGCTATGGATAAAACCGACATTAAAAACTTACGCAAGTGGTATCGTGATGCGGCAATTCGTTCTAAAAAGGCGGGTTTTGATATTGTTTATGTTTATGCGGGGCATGGCTTGTCGGTTTTGATGCATTTTTTATCGCGTCAACACAATGACAGAATTGATGAATACGGCGGCAGTCTCGAAAATCGAGCCAGACTACTCAAAGAAGTGTTAATTGACACCAAAGAAGCGGTTGGCGATACCTGTGGAATTGCTTTGCGGATTGCTGTGGATGAATTGTTGGGTAAAAATGGCATTGAAGCGGATGGCGAGGGCTCTGATATTATTGAAATGTTGGCTGAAATTCCTGATTTGTGGGATGTTAATGTATCGAGTTGGGAAAACGATTCGCAAACATCGCGTTTTTCCCAAGAAGGTTTTCAAGAACAATACACCAAACACGTTAAATCCTTAACGACAAAACCAGTGGTTGGTGTCGGTCGATTTACTTCGCCTGATGCGATGGTGTCACAAATCAAGCGCGGTGTTTTGGATTTAATCGGAGCAGCTCGCCCTTCAATTGCCGATCCATTTTTACCGAATAAAATTCTTGATAACAAACTCGATACCATTCGTGAATGCATTGGTTGTAATATCTGTGTCTCTAGTGACAATTATGCTGCACCAATTCGTTGCACGCAAAACCCAACCATGGGCGAAGAGTGGCGACGCGATTGGCATCCCGAAATTATCAAACCCAAACACCAAGATGAAGCTATTTTAATTGTTGGAGCAGGCCCTGCTGGTTTGGAGTGTGCCCATGCACTTGCCAAGCGAGGTTACGAGGTCGTTATTGCTGAAAAAGATAAAGTCGCAGGCGGTCGCGTATTGCACGAGTCTCAATTGCCAGGGCTAGGGCAATGGATGCGTGTAATTGATTACAGATTAAACGGGTTAAAACAAATGCCTAATGTCGAGATGTATTTTGACAATGAAGTCACGCCTGAAAATTTAACTGAATTTGGCTTTGAAAACATCATTATTGCCACGGGTTCATACTGGAAAAACAATGGACAATCGCGTGAAACACGCCAACATTTGGTGCACGATGGCTCACTGCAAATTTTGACACCCGATGATATTATGTCAGGCGTTGTACCACAAGGCGGAGTGGTTATTTACGATGCAGATCATTATTACATGGCAAGCGTGTTGGCTGAAAAATGTGTTGAATTGGGTTGCAATGTCACCTATATGACCAATAGTGCACGCGTGGCGGAATGGAGTGACAACACCCTAGAGCAGCAACGCATCCATAATTGCTTGCATGATAAAGGTGTGAAAATAATTCTCAACCAACAACTCGATAAGATTGTACAAAGCAATGTTGTCAGTCAGTACATTTACACCCGTAAAGAAAATTATACACCCTGTAAAACCCTTGTGGTTGTTAGCGAAAGAAGTCCAAATGATGATTTATACACACAGCTAAAAGACAAACACCCTTTTAAACACTTTGCACTAATCGGAGATGCTTACGCACCTGGGTTGATTGTTCAAGCCGTTCACTCAGGACATTTGGAGGCGCAGTTTTTTGGCTCAAGCCAAGACAAAGCCATCTTTAACAGAGATAAAGGCTTAGGATTTAATCGTTAAATTCAACCCGTTTTTAACCGATGGTTTTTTAGCACGTAAATAAACAATTTCATAACTAGCTGGTATCCTGCCACCTTCTCGGTAGTCTTCGTAAGCGGCTTGAGTTTGTTTGAGCCACTGACTTGTCGTTAATCCTTTTGAACGCTTTTCATCTACATTATGACCACCCGATGCTTTAATGTCTTTCATCAATGAAACAACATCTTTATAAGTTAATGTTATCACTTCAGCATTAACTACCACATCCTCAAAACCAGCTTTGAGTAAATCATCGCCTAAATCGTGTAAAGCAGGAAAAGTGTGAACACGAGGTTTATCATCCAGCTCTGATAGTATGCCTTTGAGTTCGTATAAACTGGTTTCTCCCAAGGCACTCATGACAATTAAACCACCAGGTTTTAACACGCGACGAGATTCAGCAAAAACATCAGACTCATTACACCAATGCAATGCCATATTAGAAAAAACCACATCAACACTGTTATCGACAAAAGGCAGGTCGTGGGCATCTGCCAAGATTGGTATTGCTAACTCTTTATCCACTTGATTTAACATGTTTTGAGAAAAGTCTAATGCGGAAATTTTTGTATCTGTAAAAACCTTTTGGATACCCTTGTGTGCCCAACCCGTTCCACAAGCCAAGTCTAAAATATGTTGTGGCTTGAGATTCATATCAATCAAGGCTTCATCACTTAAACGCTCAAGCAAGCGAGTTAAAACCTCTTTTTGTAAGATGGCATTTTCTTCATACTGATGTGCTATGGCATTAAATGATTTTCGGATGGCTTCGTATTCTAACGGCATGTTGTGTGCTATGATAAAAAACTGCATTTTATCATTAAGGAAGCAACGGCGTGAACAATTGTTTGATTTGTCAAAATGATACACATGATTCTGACTATAAAAGTCTGTGTGTTGGTTGCCAATCCTTGGTGCACAAGCCTATTTTTGCCTGCCACCAATGTGGTGAATCTCTGCAAGTGAGCCAACACTTGTGTGGTTCTTGCCTAATAAAACCACCGGCATTTAATCAAACGCTTTATGCTGCTTTTTATCAGGCTCCCATTGATAAATGGGTTATGGCGTTAAAATTTGGCAAAAAAATCATTTATTCACGCTTAATGGCAGAACTTATGTTGCCCTTGTTGAATCAAGCCAACAAAGATCATTTATTAATGCCTGTGCCTTTGCATAAATCACGCCTGCGGTCTCGTGGTTATAATCAGGCTTATGAGATTGCAAAAGAACTAGCTAAATACTCTGGACGTCAACTCGATACTTCTTTAATTCGACAAAAAAACACACAAATGCAAGCACAACTCAAGTTTAAAGAACGCGCAAAAAACGTACGTGGAGCTTTTGCCCTATCAAATAACTTTTATCATGAAAAAGTTATTCTTGTGGATGATGTCATGACATCGGGTAACACTTTAAGTGAGTGTGCTAAAACTTTAATCAAATCAGGGGTAAAATCGGTTAAAGTCTTGGTATTTGCAAGAAAGTCACTCTAAGCACTGTAAATAAACAACATAATAAATCACTACGCTTTATAATTGCGCCTAAAAATTAAGAGAACAACGCATGGCACATTTAGGTAAATACAATCAATTAGCAATAGTTAAAGCAACCGATCAAGGTGTTTTGCTTGAGGGCGGGCACTTAGGTCATATATTATTGCCCAACCGTTTTTTACCCGAGGATTACCGTATTGGTCAAGTCATGCGAGTGTTTTTGTATCTTGACACCAATGATCACCCCATTGCTACTACCCAAACTCCAAAAATCACTTTAGGCGAATGTGCTTATTTAAAAGTGGCTGATATGAATAAAATAGGTGCTTTTTTCGAGTGGGGCTTGCCCAAAGACTTAATGGTGCCTTATGCCGAACAATCCTATAAAATTTATCCAGGGCTTTATTACACCGTTTACATGTACCAAGACAATGCATCCAAACGTTTGGTTGGCTCAATAAAACTCAGCAAGCATTTAAACGAATACAACACTGACTTTAAACCGCAGCAACAAGTGGATTTATTAATTTGTGGCAAGTCTCAGTTGGGCTTTAAAGCGGTGATAAACAAAACACACTTGGGTGTTATCCACCATTCTGATGTGTTTCAAACCATTCGTGTGGGGCAAAAGATTAAAGGCTACATCAAAGATATTCGCGAAGACAAAAAAATCAATTTGAGCCTGAACTTGCCCGATTCAAAACAACAAGGCACATTAGCAACAAAGATTTATGAAGATTTAAAAGCAAACGGCGGAGTCTCTGGCATGACCGACAAGGCACCACCTGCCGAAATATACGCCAAATGGAAAGTCTCCAAAGGCAGTTACAAAAAAGCCATTGGCTCTTTGTACAAACAAAAACTAATTACAATAACCAAAGAAGAAATTAAATTAACATAGACTTAAAGACAAACCAAAACCCGAACGGCATTCATCTGTGCTTTGGCTGCAAGAATGGCTTCTAGAGTTTGTTGTTTTTGAATTTTCAAAAACTCAACTTCTTCAGGTCGGACATTTTCATTAATCAAACTCAAGGACTCTAAACGCTCTATCTCTTGATTCAGCTCTAACTCTGCCTTTTGTTTCGCTTCTTCTACTAAATCAGGTAAAATTATTTCTATCTTTTTCTCAATAGCGTTAACCACTTTTTTGATTTCTGCTTGTTTCATTTTAATCACTTGCAATGCCACATTAAGCGGTACTGACTGGTGATTGTTGTGAATAGCAAGCGAGGTTAAGACCTTGGTTCTGTCTCTTAGGGTTTCATCGGCAACGATCCGAATTGGGTCGGTCGGCAAATAACGCGACAACTGTAAAGAAGCATCAGCAGGGGCGTGCAAACTAAATAGTGTTTCCAATAAAATAGTTGAG
>JALSIL010000027.1 GCA_026990095.1 Lysobacterales bacterium | reverse complement strand
GCACAATACCTCCAAAGATATTAACCAAAATTGATTTAACATTGGGGTCTTTTAGAATGATTTTAAAAGCAATCGCCACTCGTTCTGCCGTTGCTCCACCACCTACATCTAAAAAGTTTGCTGGCTCTCCACCTTTAAGCTTAATTACATCCATTGTCGCCATGGCAAGGCCTGCCCCATTAACCATGCAAGCAATATTGCCATCTAATTTGATATAATTTAATTCATGCTCATGTGCTTCGGCTTCACTTGGGTCTTCTTGGGTTACATCACGCATTGCCGCTAATTTTTTATGCCTAAATAAAGCATTGTCATCAATAGCCACTTTGGCATCCAGTGCCACAACATCATCATTGCCATCAATAATTAATGGATTGACTTCAACTAAAGATAAATCATTTTCATGAAACATTTTGTGCAATGCCAACATAATACCAGTTAGCTGACGCGTTTGCTTAGAACTCAGTCCCATGCTAAAGCCAACTTTACGGCATTCATAAGGAAACAAACCTTCGACATTTTCAACCACTACTGTATGAATAAGTTCAGGTGTTGTGCGTGCCACTTCTTCAATATCAACACCGCCTTCTGCCGAAACAACAAAAGACAAACACTTGTTGGCTCTATCAACCAATAAACTCATGTAAAGTTCTTTTTTAATGTCGGCAGCTTCGGTAATCAAAACCTCATTAACGGGCAGTGCCATACCTCCAGTTTGGTAGGTTTCAATGGTCATACCTAACATATTAGTAGCGTTTTCTTTAACATCATCCAATGTTTTACAAAATTTAACACCCCCAGCTTTACCACGCCCACCTGCATGGACTTGTGCTTTGACTATCCAAGCATCGGCGTTTAATTTTTCTGCGGCTGCAACGGCTTCTTCTGCCGTTCTTGCAACAATTCCACGTGGAACTGGCACACCATAGGATTCAAATATCTCTTTGGATTGATATTCATGAAAATTCATTAGATACCCCTTATTTTTCTTGATTGATTAAAGTCTGCCATTATACTCCATTTTCAACCATTAATAACAAGATAATAACGATTAAATAACATTACTTAAGCACTAATTTATTTTAGATTTTTACAGTCTTAATAAAAAGTAAAACCTTCGTCACAAAAAAGGAATGATAAATTGATAAGATAGTTGTTCATTAATTTAAGAAAATCGTGTAAAGTACAGATATATATAAGAAAATTTTTGTAATATTCACCTAAACTTTATAAAAAATGGCTCAAACTAAACCAAAAATCATGTTAAATGGAACCCTGAAGAAACTTATTGCATCTTCAGTGCTAACAGAAGAAGAAGCAATAGATGCTGTAAAAACATCTAAAAAACGGCGAATTCCTTTATTTACCTATTTGGTTGAAAATGACATTGCACCTGCAACTGAATTGGCTTACATTTCATCTCAAGAATATGGTGTTCCTTTATTCGATATTTCCGTAATGGATTTAAAAACGCTGCCATTGAAGCTTGTCGAAGAAAAACTCATTCATAAACACAATGTTTTACCTCTTTATCAAAGAGGGACTAAATTATTTATTGCTATTGCAGATCCCGTTAATGTCACTGCCATTGAAGAGATAAAATTTCACACCAATATGGCTTTAGAGCCCATTGTTGTTCCGCACGACACTTTGGTTTCCATAATCGATGAAGCGTTAAGGGAAGCCGACTCCATGATGGAAGAGGATGAAGATGACGAAGGACTCGAAGACTTGGATTTTGAAGATACTGCAGATGTTCAAGATGACGCGGATGATAACAACAGCGATGCCGATGACACACCCATTGTTAAATTTGTCAATAAAGTTTTGTTAGATGCAATAAAACGCGGAGCTTCGGATATTCATTTTGAACCTTATGAAAAAAACTACAGAGTCAGGTACAGAATTGATGGAATGCTCAAAACAATGGCACGCCCCCCTTTAGGCATGACTATGAAAATTTCTTCGCGTATTAAGGTGATGTCACGATTAGATATTGCAGAAAGACGGATTCCTCAAGATGGGCGAATTAAATTAAATTTATCAAAAACCAAATCCATTGACTTTCGTGTCAGCACCTGTCCAACCTTGTTTGGCGAGAAGATTGTTATGCGGATTTTGGATGCCTCCGCTGCCAAAATGGGCATCGATATGTTGGGTTACGAACCTGATCAAAAAGAACTATTTTTAAATGCCATTCATAAACCCTATGGCATGGTGTTAGTAACTGGGCCTACTGGTAGTGGTAAAACCGTATCGCTCTATACCGCTTTGAATATATTAAATGTAGATGGTACCAACATCTCAACCGTTGAGGATCCAGTAGAAATACGAGTCAATGGCATTAATCAAGTGCAACAAAATGAACGCCAGGGCATGACTTTTGCTGCGGCACTAAGATCATTCTTACGCCAAGATCCAGATATTATTATGGTTGGTGAGATTCGTGATTTAGAAACTGCAGAAATTGCCATTAAAGCCGCACAAACAGGTCACATGGTCTTATCAACATTGCACACAAACAGTGCACCAGAAACCATTAGTCGTTTAATGAACATGGGCATTGCTCCCTTTAATATAGTCTCAGCTGTATCAATCGTCATTGCACAAAGACTAGGGCGTCGACTTCACGATTGTAAAGAAGTGGGAGAGTATCCTGCAGAGGCCTTATTAAAAGAAGGCTTTACACAAGAGGATATCCAGGACATTCAAATTTACGATGCGGTGGGTTGTCGTAAATGTTCTTCGGGTTATAAAGGGCGCGTTGGTATTTATCAAGTAATGCCAATGTCAGATAACATCAAACGCATTGTACTTAAAGGAGGCAATGCATTAGAAATTGCCGATCAAGCATTAAAAGATAAAATACCTGACTTAAGGCAATCGGCATTATTAAAAGTAAAAAATGGCATCACCAGCTTAGCTGAAGCCAACAGAGTAACAGTGGATTAAAAACTATGGCAACTAAATCAAATAAAATTGCAGAATACGTCACTTATTCTTGGAGTGGAAAAGACAAAACCGGTAAAAAACTCAAAGGTGAGATTAAGGCAAAATCTCAGACAGTCGCCCGTTCTGAGCTACGCAGACAAAACATTACCGTAAATAGAATTGGCAAAAAAGCCAAACCTTTATTTTCACAGGGAAAGAAAATATCACCGCAAGATATTTCACTTTTTTCACGACAACTTGCCACCATGATGGAATCGGGTGTGCCGATGGTTCAATCTTTTGAAATTATCGAAGGTGGACAGAAAAACCCAAACATGGCAAGACTTATAAATAAGGTTAAAACGGATATTCAATCGGGTTTAAGCCTTAGTGAAGCACTTGGCAAACACCCTGTGCAATTTGATGAACTCTATTGCAACTTGGTTGCTGCTGGTGAAAAAGCTGGAGTTTTAGATGAGTTGCTCGACACCATTGCCACATACAAAGAAAGAACCGAAGAAATCAAAGGGAAAATTAAAAAGGCCATGTATTACCCTGCTGCTGTTTTAGTTGTCGCCTTTGGTGTCAGTGCCCTTTTGCTTTTAAAAGTTGTCCCACAATTTGAAGAAATGTTTCAAAGTTTTGGAGCAGATTTACCTGGTTTAACACAAATGGTTGTTGGAGCCTCCAAATCCTTGCAGGACAATTTCTTTTTCTATTTGTTTGTGGTCGTTGGAGTTATTGTTGGTTTTATAATGCTCAAAAACCGATCGTTAAAATTTGCCCATGCACTTGATAGACTGGCTCTAAAATTACCCATTGTCGGTAATATTTTAAACAATGCTGCCATAGCTCGCTTTTCTCGCACACTGTCCACCACCTTTGCAGCGGGCGTTCCTTTAGTTGAAGGGCTTGATACCGTAGCTGGAGCAGTTGGTAATGTTGTCTATAGGGATGCGGTGTTAAAGATTAAAAACGATGTTTCTACAGGTCATCAACTGCAATTAGCCATGCAGCAAGTTAATATTTTTCCTCACATGGTTGTATCAATGGCATCCATCGGTGAAGAATCAGGGAATTTAGATCAAATGCTAGGCAAGGTTGCTGATTATTACGAAACCGAAGTTGCCAATGATGTGGATGCCATGAGTTCCTTGATTGAGCCACTGGTTATGGTGGTTATTGGTGGGCTTGTTGGTATTATGATTGTTGCCATGTACTTACCCATATTCAAACTTGCAGCCGTTATGTAATAATGAATTTTCTTGATTTATTGGAGCAATATCCCGCATTACTTATCGGTGCAACATTTGCTTTTTCTTTATTGATTGGTAGCTTTCTAAATGTTGTTATCTATCGCTTTCCAAAGTCCATGCGATACGAATGGACAGTTGATAGCGTCGCTCATTTAAGTGATACTTATGAAGAACTCAAAGAACCTTTAAAAAAATACAGCGATTTGAAAAAGCCTGACAGCATTATTTGGGCACGTTCGCATTGCCAGAACTGCAACCACCAAATAAAAGCATGGGAAAACATTCCCCTCTTTGGTTTTTTGTTCTTAAGAGGCAAATGTTCAGGCTGCAAAACCAGAATATCTCACCGCTACTGGATAATTGAGTTACTCACCGCAATTCTTGCAACCCTTGTGGTTTATCACTTTGGTTGGTCTTATCAGTCCCTTGCAGGCATAATACTCACTTATTTTTTAGTCGCAATTTCCATGATTGACTTTGATACCATGGTCATTCCTGACCAATTTAGCCTTACTTTAATGTGGATAGGTTTGTTTTTGAGCTTGTTTGGTGTTTTTGTTGATGCTCCCAGCGCTATAAAGGGAGCACTATTGGGTTATTTGTTGTTATGGACTATTTTTCATCTCTTTAAATTACTCACAGGTAAAGATGGAATGGGTTATGGTGATTTTAAATTACTCGCAGCAGCTGGTGCTTGGTTTGGCATGAAAATAGTCATGGTAGTCGTGATACTATCGGCTTCTGCTGGAGCCGTTATTGGTACTTTATACATTGTATTAAGCAAAAATAGCAAAGACAAACCCATACCCTTTGGTCCCTATTTGGCAGTTGGCACATGGATTGCCATGCTTTACGGCAACCAAATCATCAATTGGTACCTCAGTTTTTCTGGACTTAATTCAATCCAGTGAAAACCCACTCTTGTATCACCATAGGACTAACAGGCGGTATAGCCAGTGGCAAATCAGCTGCGAGTAGTCAGTTTGCAGACATGGGAATACCCGTCATTGATGCTGACATTATTGCCCGTGAAGTTGTCGAACCAAAAAGCGAAGGTTTAAAACAACTCGTAACAAGCTTTGGTCAATCAATTTTAGATGGAGAAAGGCTTGATCGTTCAAAATTACGTGCAATTGTTTTTAATGATTCAGAAAAACTTAAGCAGATAAATGCCATCTTACATCCACTGATAGGTCATGAAATTCGTAAACAAGTTAATGCTGTCAAACAACATTATTGTATTGTTGTTATTCCATTGCTATGCGAAAGCTCGAGATACGATTGGCTGGATAGAGTGCTTGTTATAGATGTCAAAAAAGAAACGCAGATAAGTCGATTATTGAAACGTGATTCCATCACGCTAGATTTAGCAAACAAAATGTTAGGCAGTCAGTGCTCTCGCCAACAGCGCTTAGAGATTGCCGATGACATACTCAATAATGAAAAAGACTTAAAACATCTTAAACAAGGCATCGAAAGTTTACACCTGTTATACAAATCCTTATAAAATAAAAAATAATTATGCATTTTATAAGACAAAGCGTTATACTACGCATCCTTAAATATGCATCTGCGTAAAGGGCCCGTAGCTCAGTTGGTTAGAGCATCCGACTCATAATCGGCAGGTCCCCCGTTCAAGTCGGGGCGGGCCCACCATTTATTTTTTTGTAAAAACCATTAACTTACCCTAGCTCGCATATTTCATAGTAACGCTATATTTTAGGTTGGTTTTTGGTCCAGGCAGTTCTCCCATTGCCCAAATCCCGATATAGAAAAATCTTGGATGGCATCTCAATTGACCCTAATCCCGATATAGAAAAGTCAAAAACAAGCAGTAAGCCTTGGTGTATAATGGTTTTACGACAAATCAAAAATCACCCAACGGGTGATAACCAAGGCTTATGAATATAATGGCTCTTCACCGCTTATGTGAGTAAAAAAAGGATACGAGTTCAAACTTAACTCGTTGTATTATAAGGTTTCTAACAACTTTATAAGCAGAAGAATAAATGAGCACAAGTATCCCCAAACCTATTTTAGGAATAAACACCCAAGTAGTCAACACAATTCAACAGCAAGAATCAGGTAAAATAATCATTGTCTGTAACCGCGACAAACGTACCAGAATCATTGATCCTATTTCAAAACTAAAAACAACTGTTAATCGATATATTCGCCGAACAGTAAAAGATTTACCTTTATTTGGCCACCCTTGTTTGGTTGAAGT
>JALSIL010000026.1 GCA_026990095.1 Lysobacterales bacterium | reverse complement strand
CCATAAAAAACACATGGATTAGTGGGCATCATTCCACTTCCAGTGCTTTTATGTACGCCCAAGATTCTACAACAGTCATAGAAGGCAATGTATTTACTGGAAATGGCGGCACAAGTGTGGAAGGCAATAATTCTCTTTTGTATGTGTATGGTGCAACCAGTAATGCTTCAATTGCGTACAATACTTTTGTTGGCAATCAACTTAACACTGCTTTATTGCGAATAAATGTTGATCCTACTGTGCTGTTTTTTGCTAATATTGTTAAGGAAAGTAATACGGTAAATATATTAGAAACGGTGACAGGTGGTTCGGCCAATTCACAGTTTAAGTGTTTGGTCGTGCATGAGGACCAATCTTTTTCTGGGACGACGGTCTCCTTAGCTGATCCTAAATTTGTTGATGAAGCCAATGAGGACTTTCATATTTTGGGCACTTCTCCAGCTGTTGATTTGTGCGGAACTGATTATACAACACCCGCAAGAGATTTGGATGAGACAGACCGAGGCTGGGATGATCTACTCACCAGCAATACTTTGGGAGCTTTTGATGCGGGAGCTGATGAATTTTATCCTGCAACGACAGCAGATTTGAGTGTCACCAAAACCTTAACAACGTCAGCCCCTTTTGCTGCTAATGACAGCATAAATTATGCCATTGTTGTAGCCAATGCAGGACCTGATAATGCCACAAATGTGCGCGTAGAAGACACGCCCTCAGGCATGACTATATCGAGTGTTTCAAGCACCAACTGCTCTGGGTTTCCATGTACCATTGCCAATTTAGCCAATGGAGCCAGTGAAACAATTTCAGTTACGGCACAATTGCGCTCAACTCCAGGAAGTTTTGATAATTCAGTAATGACATATTCAGATGATTATGATCCAGACATGAGTAACAATACCGACAATACGGGCAATGCTGGAGTGGTTGGTCAAGACAGTGTAGATATGATGGTTACTTTTAGCCTTGATACGTTAGGGCCTTATAACTCAGGTCAGATATTGACCTACCAAGCAACGATTACCAACAATGGACCAAGTGTTGCGAACAATGTGGTTGTATCTGGCAATTATTTAAATACCGAAGTGATTAGTATATCCGATTCTGCATCTGTGTGTGTGACACTGCCATGTAATATGGGTAATTTTGCTTCAGGAGCAACGGTTAACATGAGTTTTGCTGTCAGGATTGTATCAGGAGGAACGTTCAATTTTGGAATAGGTGTAACCACAGACTCGCTTGACACAGATCCAAGCAATAACAGTGGAGCCCTTGCTGATAGCACAGCAAAAAACACTGCAGACATGTCGATTGATGTGAACCTAACTACAACGCCTGATTATTTGCCTGGCAGTTATGTTGAAGTCGTAATGACCATGTATAACGCTGGGCCAGATGTTGGAGATGTACAGATATCCACAACATTAAATAACTTACAGTTTGTTTCATTAATTGGTGCCAGTTGCACAGGGTTTCCGTGTTATATTGGTGATTTAGCCAGTGGTCAATATTCGGTCTTAACCGTCTCTTATTATATTCCCAGTTCAGGTAATTTTTCGGTAGATGCCAGTATCTTGTCTTTTACTGCATTTGATCCAGATTCTACCAATAACAGTAGTATGGTAGAAGACATCGCCAGTAGTGTGGCTGATATTTCTACTGCCATTTCAATGGTTACAACAGGTGATTATTATATCAATCAGCAAATAGAAATTTTAGCAACAGTGACCAATAACGGCCCTGATGTTTCAGATCTTATCGACTTGCAATTGGGCGATGTTAATCTTGTTATTGATTCTGTAGCAGGTCCCAGTTGTAACGCAACAACATGCCAAATGGCAGCTTTAAATAATGGCGTATCGCATCAGGTGACAATAATGGCCACAATCACGGATCCCAATAGTTTTCAAGTGACGGCTCAAGCATCAAGTATTGCCAGTGATCCAGATGCCACAAATAATGCGAGTGAATACAATGGAACAGTAGTTCCTAGACCTGAAGTGGTATTCTCTAATTCATTTGAGTGATAATTGGAAGGTGGTCTTGATAATATATTTGGATTTTTGCCAATCTCGATGAATTGTCTTAATAGAGAGATTGTGTAACTCAGCAATTTCACCGAGAGATAAACCACAGAAAAATTTTAAATTAAAAACCGCAGCCTTGCGAGGTGAATGCTTTTCCAACTTAGATAAAATCAAATCAAGTTGGTAAAGCCATTCTGCCTCTTGTTCAAGAGTATTGGGAATATCTTTATTGTTAGTGGAAATTGAAATAAAGTCAGGCCTTTTCAGTCTTTTTTTACTCTTTACAGAGTCCAACAATATTTGTCGCATGGCAATAGCTGCTATGGATAAAAAATGGGCTTTATTGTTATATTTGATGTCGCTGCTTTTTAGTTTTAACCAGGTTTCATTGACCAAAGCTGTGGTATTTAGAGTCTGATTATCCTGAAAGGTGCTTCTTCTCGAAGAAGCAATGAACTTAAGTTCATGATAGAGAATATCAACGAGCTCATTTAATGCTTTTTCTTCTCCAAAATTAGCCCGCTGAAATAGCAAAGTAATTTTGCCTGAATCAAGCTCAGAAGTGGTGTTTTTTTTAGTCACGATTGTTATTACTGCTAGTTATTTTATAAGGTAAATTATACTTTTCAACATACTCACTATAAGACTTGCTAGGCCAACCAGAGGTGTTTTTCATTTTTAATAAATATGGTCGAGCTCGTTCAAATTTTCCTTGCCTTAATAAAACATCCACATAAGTGTCCACATAGTAGATACTGGCATCTTTTTGTATGGCAAAGTTTTCTAGCATTTTTTCAGATTTTTCCAAGTATTGCTCAGCACTCATTTTATCGCCTTTTATTTTTAGCAGATTTGCAATGTTTATCATATCAATAGCCAAATCATTCTGCAAAGATATATTATCAGGAGACAAAGAAACGATTTGTTGGGTAATATCAAGACTTGATTTAAAGGAATTTTCTGCTAAATCATATTGCTTCAATCCATTATAGGCATTGCCAAGCGTGGTATAAGAATAAGATAAGGCTCGATAGTATATGTGATTATCAGGTGCACGTTGATGCAATAACTTGCCGTATTCAATACTTTTTGTCGCAGCCGTGATGGCTTGCTTGTAATTTTTATTAGAGATATAGGCATAGGCTGTTTGATTATTAGTTTTTTGTAAATTATGCATGTATGGAATTGAGTGAGGAGACTTTAAGAGCAGTTTTTGAGCAACAGAGGTTGCTTTTTGGTAATATTTAATAGCTGGTTTAATTTTTCTTAGATCGATAAAGTACCAACCCATTGCCACCAAAGACTTAAACTTCCTATTCAACCACTGTTGATTATTATTATCTTTGTCAATTTCTTGATTGGCAATTAATAGGGCTTGATCCAAATAGATTTTGGCTTGTTTATATTTGCTTTGCTCCATCAAGTTCCACGACCAAGGGTGAATAACTGACCACAAAACATCAATAGCATTATCTGTATCGTAGTCAATTAATTGTTGTGCGTATGCTCGGGCTTTTGTGTGCTCTTGATTTGCCATTTCTAAGTTACCTAATTTGGCATTAAGTCCAGCAAGATCTGAATGGGATAAAGCCAATAAACTTAACTTTTGTTGGTCAAAAGACGTTTCACTGTTACTGTTAATGGATAATAATATTTCTATGGCTTTTGAATAAGCACCTATGGATAGAGTTGCATCTTGTTGCATTTCTAAGACACTCGCAATATTTCTATAAGATTTTACATACTTAAATTTTTCATCTTTTGATAATTTAAAATCATATTTATTAAGATGTTGTAAATTTTTCTCAGCCACCGATTGCAATAAACCAACCTGACCAAAATTGGTTAATTCCGTATGTAAATCTTCCAATAGAAAATTAAATAAATCATCCGATTCTGCTTTGGCTTGTAAAGCAATTTGTTGTTCTTGGCGGATGTCATAAGTATATTTTATTGTTGTAAAAACAATCATAAATAAAATAGAACTTATAAGAATAGCAACAACCTTATTGCGTTTGATACTGCGCCAGAACACCTTTAGACCGGATTCTTTTTTTGCTTGTATCGGATAACCATTGAGCCAGTTTTCAAGATCTTGTTTCAGGCTTAATGTGGATTGGTATCGGTCAGATCTTTTTTTATGCAAACAGGTTTCAATAATTATTTGCAAATCCTTCGGGAATGCTGGTAATATTTTACCCAGCTTATCAGGTGAGTTGTTGATGGTATTATAGTAAATTTCTATTGTTGTTTTAGCGTTAAAAGGTTTTACACTAGAAAAAAGCTGGTACATAACAACACCAAGACTAAATACATCAGATCGTCTATCAATATTTTCAACTCCTTTTATTTGTTCAGGAGACATGTATCCTGGTGTGCCCATCTGATTACCTTGATGAGTCAATTCAGACGAGTTTCGTTGATGAGCAATACCAAAATCTAAAATAATTGGATGATATTCTTTATCTCTTTTTTCTATAAGAATATTCGCAGGTTTTATGTCTCTATGAACAATGCCTTGGCTGTGTGCAAAATGCATTGCATCGCAGGTCTTTATCATCAAACTAGTTAGTGCTTCTTTTGTCAAATCTTGGTTCTGGCAGAAGTCACTTATACTAGGTCCATCTATGTACTCTAGCACAAACCAAGGAATGCCATCAGCTGTTGTACCCGCATCTAGCAAGGGCACTATGTTAGGGTGGCGAAGTAGAGCCAATATTTGTTTCTCTCTTAAGAATCTGTCCTTTAGGTTCTGATTATTAAAACCTTTAGTTAAGACCTTAATGGCAACAGTCTTATCATACTGACCATCAATGCGTTTAGCCAAATAAACATTACCCATGCCACCTGAACCTATTTGCTTGATGACTTTGTACTGATTAAAAATCACACCATCATAGTTATGAGCTTCATGGTTAAAAGTTAAGTCATATAAGTTAGGCAGCAAATCTGACATGCCTTTATCAAACTCTGTCTCTTCAGAATTTGTAAATTCATCTGCATATTCAAGATTAATTGCCTCTTGAAAAGCCTTTTCTAATTTACTTATTTTATCTTTTGATAATGGCATTCGCTTAAAAGTTATAGCTTAAATTCAGTTAATACAAGATAATAGCACATCATTAATAATTATTGTGTTTGAAATGTTAAAACTAGTAAAACAACATTTATTGGAATCTGGTGGTTTGGATGAGTCCAAACTCGAAAATGCTCTGTCTCATTGCCTTTCTAAAGGAGGTGATTTTGCTGACCTTTACTTTCAATCATCCCGTAGTGAATCGTGGATGTTGGAGGATAAAAAAGTCAAAAGTGGTAGCCACAGTATTGATGCTGGGGTTGGGGTTCGGGTTAATAATGGTGAAAAAACAGGCTTTGCTTATTCTGACGCCATGACCAATGATGGCATGATGAGTGCAGTAAAAACTGCCGCCTCGATTGCTAAAGCCAATAAACAAGTGACTCCAGTGAAAATTCAAGCCGTTGAAACACCTGCCATTTACACGGGTCAAGACGTACTGACAGGTGTAACCAACAACGAAATCATTGCCTTGCTTAATCAAATGGATGCCACGGCTCGCAAAGCCGATGCGCGTATTTCAAAAGTGATTTGTTCGGTTTCCACTTCGCAAGAATATATTTTAGTCGCTGCCAGTGATGGCACATTAGCTGCGGATATTCGTCCTTTGTGCAAATTAAGCATTCAAGTCATTGCGAGTGATGGTAAAGGGCGCATGGAAATTGGTTTTTCAGGCGGTGGTGGTCGCATGACACTTGATGAATTATTTAAACAAGGCGTGGATGAAACCTTTATTAATCAAGCGGTCAAGTCTGCCCTAATTAACCTTGAAGCTGTAGCTGCACCCGCAGGTGATATGCCAGTGGTCTTGGGTGCAGGTTGGCCCGGTGTTTTATTGCACGAGGCTATTGGTCATGGACTCGAAGGTGACTTTAACCGCAAAGGCACTTCGGCTTTTTCCGGCAAAGTTGGGCAACGTGTTGCCAGTGATGTTTGTACCATTATCGACTCGGGTATTTTACCCAATAGAAGAGGTTCGCTGAGCATTGATGACGAAGGCACGCCCGCACAAGAAAATGTCTTGATAGAAAACGGCATCTTAAAAGGTTATATGCAAGACAAACTTAACGCTCGATTGATGGGTGTTAAACCCACTGGTAATGGCAGACGCGAATCCTTCGGGCATTTGCCTATTCCGCGTATGACCAACACTTACATGTTGCCTGGAAAATACGCGCACGAAGAAATCATCGCCTCAGTCAAAAAAGGCATTTATGCTGAAAACTTCCGTGGCGGGCAAGTGGATATCACCAATGGCAAATTCGTATTTTCTGCCAGTGATGCCTTTATGATAGAAAACGGCAAGATAACA
>JALSIL010000025.1 GCA_026990095.1 Lysobacterales bacterium | reverse complement strand
CGAACCTCTCCCTGAATGTAATAAGGCTTATATTGTTTAATGACCACAGTCACTTGTGGATTGACAAAATAACCATCTTTGAGCATTGAAACTATCTTTTGTTTAATTGAATCAACCGTTTCTTCTTTGACTTGCAACTTACCAATAAACGGATATTCAATAAACCCTGCTGAGTCAACCGTTAAATCAAGTGCCAGTTCGGGTTCTCCATAAACCTCAACATGCAAAACGTCGCCTGCACCAATTGCGTAAGAGAACGCAAAATTGGTAAAACTTAGCATAAACAGTGTTAAAAAGACAAAACGCATTACAGTTAGTTTATTTTGAGAGTTCTAAAGTTAACATTACAGAATTGTCCTTGTACTCAAATTCATTAATGCTCGAAGTACGATTCGCATGCCGATAACCTAAACCAGAAACCAACCAATCACTAAACTGGTACTTGGCTGAAATGCCGTAAAAACTCAAGTCATCACTTCTTAAACTGCCTTTATATGTCTCTTCTGACAACCCAATATTAGCAGTGGTACTAAAACGATCTCTCCAAAAATGCGTCCAACCAATATCCGCCGTATTGCGCACAACAAAAGAGCCATTACCGTTTGTCTCATCTGTTTCACGAGATAATGACAAATCAAAAATAGAATAACTTCTTGGAGACCAGGTCAGACCCGTCTCAATAGCCAAACCATTAAAATCATTGTGTTGTGGCTGCTCAAAATCTTTAATTAAATAACCAACCAAAGCTCGTGCACTTGTTTTGCCTGTTGCTTGCCATTGAGTACCAAACATATAACGTGTTTCTGTATTATCTAAACTCGCAGCATCATAATCTATATTGGTTCTTTTAAACTGAGCAAGAAGAGTTGTTTTGGGTGAAACTCGATGCGAGTAAGTGACCCCAAAATACCGAGCCTGTCTGTTTCTTGTTGCTGTGAACTGTTCATTATTGTCGTATTGCATATCGACATATCCCAGGTCAAAATCCAATGCCCCTTTTGCACCAACCCCACCATAATGCCACTTTCCACCAACACCAAAAGAATGCCACTGATCGGGATCTAAATTTAAATCAATCAAACCACCTTGCTGGTTTCCTGTTCCAATTCTATCTGACCCATCAAGGTATTCAACAGAAACCTCTAACTGAGAGCGATTTGATACAAAATAACCCAGATTAAACAACAATTGTTGCCTATCAAAATTATACCGAGAATCCGAATTAAATGAGGTTTTACTGTAATCGTACTGACCCAGAAAACTAATCTTTTCTCCTTCAGCCTCAACCCTTACACCTGGAGAAAAAACGAAGAAATTTGAACTAATCGCCCGACTTTGGTCAAACAAAAAAGAAACATTGTCATCGTAGCCATAACTCAAACCAAGGGTTGGAAAAACATTAAAACTTCCCAATTGCAAGCCATCTTGTTGTGCTTGAGCATACTTCCCAAAACATGCCACTGCCACAACTGTTATTATCTTCAATACTGTCTTCATAAGTTACTATTCATTCTCACACACACTAACCATGCATTTTCTCACAAATGAAAAATAACTCAAGGCTTGCAAACAAACAATCTGATATAAACAGTTAAAATTAGCCTTGGCTAAGAGGTTT
The DNA here is from genome assembly GCA_026990095.1 of Lysobacterales bacterium. Taxonomy (GTDB): domain Bacteria; phylum Pseudomonadota; class Gammaproteobacteria; order Xanthomonadales; family Marinicellaceae; genus NORP309. The sequence goes on along the minus strand of JALSIL010000025.1, from coordinate 4,883 downwards.
AGGTGGTTTTTTAACCTTTAAAGTCACTAATTTGCCGTAAATCAGTGAAATCGCAATAATTATTGTCACCACATTAGCAGGAATCCTAGCGTTAAAATCGAATGTTCCATGCAAAAGCAGGTATAAAATTGCAGATAATATCGAAATTGTCAACAATTGATAAAACTGACTTTTTATTCTTAATGCAAAAATAAACAGGCGATAAAAGAAAATAACGACTAAAGTAGCAAGAATTAAAGAGAATAATCCAAACTCAACAATAAACTCAATATAATCATTATGAGCGTGATCAAAATAAGCCGTCTGCTCCAGCATTCGGTGATTGACAAAGAACACCTGATAAGCACCAGGACCCACTCCTGAAAACCAATATTTGGGCATATGAGTGATGGCTTGCTCAACAGCCAACAAACGCCCTTGCACCGAATCCATCAAAAACGCTTGGCTATCATTAGAATTTTGACCCAATGTTTGCCAATAATAATTTACATCATCTGAAACAAAAACCAAAACCACCAACCCCATGATGAAAACCATAAACAATTTCTTAATTCCCCTTTTTTTATTTTTCATTGAATACAACAACAAAGAATAATTAAACACCAAAGCCAACAAAAGCGATGCCAAGCCAGCGCGTGAGTGTGTATTCCAAACACCCACCACAATTAAAAACAGGGCAAAATCTAAAAAACGCAAGGGATGACCAATAAAACGAATAAACCGCTCTTTTAATCCAATCCCCGAATACCTCACCACTTTTCTCGACAAAACAAACCGCAGCCCCAAGCCCAACAGAAAACTCAAAGACAAAAAAGCAACCAAATGATTTTTATTAATAAAAGTCCCTGAGGCATTAAAAACCGAAACAGAAGTGACTTGAACCAAGGTTCCGGTTTGACCAATAGAGACGAGATACATGCCATATACCGCTTCAAAAACACCCAAAAGCAGCATCAAAAATAACACAATGGTAATCCTTTTTCGTGAATTAATTAAAACAATACCAAGAATAAATACAATGGCGTAATAGCTGCTTAACAATAACATTTTATAACTGGCATAAACATCTAAAGACAGGTAGCCATAAGACAAACCAAGATCAGCATAAGCCTGAGCTACATTGGGTGTCATTAGCCTTAAAAGCGGCAGCGGCAAAGGAATCAAATAAAGTGCAATAACACACAACCACAAAGCAATTAATTTCAATTCCAAACGCATTTTTTTGAGCCGACTCCAACTAAAAGAACACGAATGAAAAACTTGCGAACAAAGCAACATAAACACCAAAAGAAGCGTGGCAAAAGCCGCTTCTGATGACCATGCCCAAATGCGATTAGAACCTAGCGGAAAAGGATTAACAACAATAAGCAAACAAAACAAAACAAAAAAAACTCTTTGTTTTATGGGTTGAGAAGCACGCGAGTTCATGGCTGAGGAATTTTCCTCCATGCTTTTTTCAAGACCAAGTAATAAATAATCGAGAACAACACAAAAAGATAAAATTGAATATATTCTTGCCACTGATTAATAATAAAAACAGCAAAGACTATCATTAATGCATGCATAGACAAAATTAATGCTAAAGTCTTATTTTGCGACAATCCTTTGGACATAAAAAAATGATGCAAGTGTGTTTTATCTGGCATAAAAGGCGAAACGCCTCGGACAAAACGTCGCACCATCACAAAAATTGTATCATAGATGGGCAAAGCCACAAGATACAATGCTGTTACGGGTTTTATCACCTCAACAGGAGCCTGACTAAAATACACCAACAACCACGCCAATAAGAAACCCAAAAACATACTGCCATTGTCGCCTAAAAATAATTTATACAAATGTGATTTATTAAAAAGCACAAAAATGACGACCGCAATTAACAGCAAAAACAACCAATCACTCAAACCAGAACCATAAGCAAGCCAAGCGAGCATTAATACAGGCAAAACAAAAGTCATCGCAGCCAAGCCATCAATTCCATCGGACATATTAAGGGCATTTATCACTCCAACGACACCAAAGACAGTAATGGGAATCGCCAATAGACCTAAATCCATATGCCATGAAGGCATTAACAAATAACCAAAAGAGAACAATTGAACTTTTGTCATAAAGACGATAAACAAACTGGCTGCAATTTGCACCACAAAACGAATAAAAGCGGATAAATCAAACAGGTCATCCAAAAACCCAACACAAGCAACCACACAGGCAGACAAATACAAATACAAAGCAAACTCACCCACACCGCTAAGCAGAGCCAAAGCCACTCCTGACGAAATAACCAAGGCAACACCGCCAACTAGAGGAACTGGATTTTGGTGAATTTTACGTTTATTGGGCTGATCGACCAGATTAAATTTCAACGCCAACTTCCTTAAACCAATAATAAGCAAAGGAGTTAGTAAACTAATAATTAACGCATTCTCAACCATACTCACTTAACGCTTAAAATCATTTTCCATCATATCGGCGACCAATTGCTCAAAAGAAGTCACAGGGGTCCATCCCAGCTTATCTTTTGCTTTTTGTGGGTTGCCTAATAACGACTCCACCTCTGCTGGTCGATAAAATTCAGGTGAAACCGCAACCACCTTATCGCCAACCTTAGCCGTGATGGCAACAGAGCCAATCTGTTCAATGGTGGCGTATTCTGATTCTCCAGAACCATGCCAAGCTAAAGTTACTTCAACATGTTTAGCAGCGGCATTGACAAAATCACGAACACTAAATTGTTGACCCGTAGCAATCACAAAATCATCGGGATTGTCCTGTTGCAACATCATCCACTGCATCATGACGTAATCACGGGCATGACCCCAATCGCGCAATGCATCTAAGTTACCCAAATACAAACAGTTTTGTTCACCCAATAAAACACGAGATAATTCGATAGTAATCTTACGCGTAACGAAAGTTTCGCCGCGTCTTGGACTCTCATGGTTAAACAAAATACCGCTGCACGCATACATACCATAAGATTCGCGGTAATTAATGACAATCCAATGCGCATACAATTTAGCCACACCATAAGGCGAACGCGGATAAAAAGGTGTTTTTTCCGTTTGAGGCACTTCTTGCACCTCACCAAACAACTCCGAAGTCGAGGCTTGGTAAAAACGTGTTTTGTCAGCCAAACCATTAATCCGAATCGCCTCAAGTAAGCGAACTGTTCCCAACGCATCGGTATTAGCCGTATATTCTGGCGCATCAAAAGACACTGCTACATGCGACTGAGCTGCCAAGTTGTAAATTTCATCCGGCTCAACCTGAGCAACTATTGCATTGAGAGAAAGGGAATCGGTTAAATCGCCATAATGCAGAAAGATATTTTTGCCGCTGTTTTCACCCGCATCCAGCAAGTGTTCAATTCGCCCAGTATTGGCAACAGAGGCACGGCGAATAACTCCATGAACTTCATAGCCTTTTTGCAGTAATAATTCTGCCAAATAGGAGCCATCCTGACCTGTAATTCCTGTAATGATTGCTTTTTTCATAGTTATTGATTTTTAATATAAATAAATTAAGGACTTAATGATAAAGAAATACACAAACAGTTGCAATGAATTTCAAATCAAGTGATAGAGTTAGGGTTAGTCAACAAGAGACTTTATTTGCTTAAGGTAAGCATCAATAACGATATTCTCGTCAAATTCGTTTTCCACCTTGGCTCTGCCCTTTTTTCCCATCGCCAACAATTGTTGATTATCCAATGCCAATACCTTATTCATCTGCACAGACAAATCATGACTGCTTTTCACCTTACACAAAAACCCGTTCACACCATCATCGACCACATCCATGCAACCTGGAACATTCGTCGTGATGATTGGTTTAGCTAGTGCTGCCGCCTCCAACAAAACACGCGACAAACCTTCGCGATACGAAGGCAAAACCACACAATCTGCTTTATTCATGACACACGCCACATCATCGGCATGACCCAAGTATTTAATTTCAGGCAGCTCTGTCCATTTATCCAATTGTTTTTGGCTAATTGCCGTTGGGTTGGCTTCATACAAATCGCCCAACAACCAAAATTCCACCCTTGTTTTTCGCTCTTTTTGCACCAATTCTTGCGCTGCTTGGATATATTCTACAACCCCCTTGTCTTTAATCATTCGAGCAACAAACAAAAACACAAAAACCTCGCTTTTATGTTGCACAGGCCTAAACTTAGCCAAGTTGATTCCAGAGCCAGGCAACAATCCTGTTTTATTTTCTTTTACAAGCTTCTTCTCAATAAATAGTTTTTTATCGTGTGGATTTTGAAAAAAAACCTTATCAGCAAATCGCAACGAAAAACGATAAAGAAACCGTGCAACCTTTGATGCCAAACCATCATTCAGGAACACCGTTCCTAAACCCGAAATATTATTAATCACAGAAACACCTGCCAATTTCGCACCCAAAGTACCATAAATATTGGGCTTTATAGTATACTGCAACACAACATCAACCCCTAACTTTTTATAAAGCCGAGAAAAACGCCAAACAAGCAACAAATCTTGAAATGGATTCGTGCCTTTATTATTAATTTTAATCTCATGGTATTCAAAACCCAAGTCCACCAACTTTTGTGAATAATCATCGCGTGGAGCAATCAAAACTAGGCGATAACCTTCATCGCCCAAAGCACTTAGCAAACCCAAGCGAAAATTATAAATATTCCAAGAAGTATTAATGACAATGGCGATAGTTTTTTTAGACATCCCACTGCTCACGCCACATTTGAAACATTAATATAAACCACAAGACATTGACTAAAATATGTTTACCGCTATAAAACTCACGCTTTATTGCCATCACTTCAGAGACATCAAATATTTCATCATCTAATTGCGGTTCGTTGATATGTTTATCGACCAGTGGCTTAAGGTCGG
>JALSIL010000024.1 GCA_026990095.1 Lysobacterales bacterium | reverse complement strand
GTCACTTTACCAATGCTTTCAATCTCATAATTTAAGTACAGTTCATGTTTTGAAATGTCTAAATTCCAATCAAGAAAAGAAAAGGTCTGGTGAAGTAATGCCGTCATGAGTTGAGAGTTTTTGATAGAGAATTGAGATTCTATCTTATATACATTTAATTAACAATTAACAAGCAAAAAAAAGCCCCCAGCTTCCGCTAAGGGCTGCCAGTATTTCAACTGGCAAGAGAGAGAAGTTTAAACGTTAATATTCAGCTACTTGAACATTCACCTGTATTCTGACCCTGTCACCAGGATGGTTTTGTAATCTTGTGTGGTAAGTTCTACCAATGTAATCATAAGCCACATCGTAACCGACAATGCGTTGCTCTTCGTAATAATCACGTTGTGTGTAACATTGTCTGCGGTCATAACGTCTTGAGTTTGAATACCTTCGGTTATAACGATTGTGGTTTCTATCCGCTCCAGAACCAATAGCAGCACCAGCAATAATACCTGCAGCCGTTGCCGCATCACGACCACGACCATCACCAAAGCGGTTTCCTAACAGTCCACCAATAATACCTCCAATAATAGCACCACCGCCTGAACTTGTTCTGCGTTCCCCAAATTGCCTGCTACGAGGACCTCTATACCTGTCTTCACAAACCCTTCTGTTTTGCGGTACACGAACCGTTTCATAAATCGGCTGAACATCCACAACTGGTGCAAAAGTGTACTCATTATCATAACGACCAGCACTAACAAAAGTAGTTACCATTAATAAGGTTATTCCTGTTAATATGTTTCTAATGTTTTTCATGTTATCACCTTTTGATTTTCTAAAACTTACACCCACTTTAATGCAATAACAATGAATGAAAGCTGAATAATAGAGAGTGAAATCTAAAATAACTCGGCAAAAACGCACTATATGGGCGTTCTAGCCTGCCTTTATAAGGGGTGATTTGTGTATTTAATAAAGAGACCTTTGTATAACTCGTGGCACGTGTTAAAAAGTGAAACTATTTAGTGCATAAAAAAGCCAGTAGCGCCTGTTCTCGCTACTGGCTTTACGCACAACCGTGGAGTTGTGCAATCCCACTAAAATTGCTACAGTCGGAGATTTGACCAAACTCGCGTCGTAGCATTTACCCACGAGTTGCTATTATAAAAAATATTGAGCACTCTAACTGTGTATATTTACACAATTAAAAAAACTAAAACAACTCACGCCGTCATTGCCTGCAATGAAACGAAATGACAATCTCTTGAATCTCGCGACAACCTAGCCCGCATATTTCATAGGGGAATGGAGTTTGAAGAAAAAATAGCGAAAAACAAAGCCGCTAAAAACCACCTACCAAAATAACGCCAAGAAAGCCATAAATCAAAGCGTTTAAATCCACAATAAGCAAGTAAAACACTGCCACCAATAAACATCCGATAAAACCCAGAGACACTAGAGTCAACCTGCGAAGTTTTTACCCACACCGACGAAGTACTGATAATCACCGCCGCAATCAGCATCTTGAGTACAAATTTGGAATAGCTTGTCATGATTTATGCAGAGTTTTCCTTTGCCAAACGCACAGGTCTTTTTTCAAAGTTTCCACCACAGTTAGGGCAAATATTATCTAATTTAGTTTTCACACAATGTTGGCAAAAAGTGCATTCGTAACTGCAAATAAAGGCATCAACAGCATTTGCAGGTAAATTTTTATCACAATGCTCACAATTTTCTCGCATTTCTAGCATATAATCCACCTATGAAAATTATTAAAGCCAAAGATTTTACTGCACCCAAAGCATGGGGAGCAATAACTATTGCCAACATGAATGGAATAACCACTCGCTTGCATTGGACAGATAAGCCCTATAAATGGCATGTTAATGACGGTGAAGAAGTCTTCGTTGTCTTGAATGGACTTGTCGAAATGCAATACAAACAAGACGGTGTTATCAAATCAGCATTATTGTCTGTTGGTGATGTCTTTTATGCCAATATTGGTACAGAACACATTGCCTCACCTATTGGCGAGGCACGCATTTTAGTGGTTGAGAAAGAAGGCAGCGTTTGACAAAACATTTTTGAAGTGACTTCATCTTCCTATTTTTTGTGATATTCATCACAAATAATTCGTTTATTGGTAAAAAATTTTACATTTGAATGGCTTTTCTATAATATTGCTGTAACAACTAATATATCTAAATGAATTATAATTAAAATAAAGGTAATAAAATGAAAATATTTAATCGAATCTTAAGCAATTTAACATTGCTATTAATCATCTCTCTAGCTGGAATGGTAAATGCCAATGCAACAGATGAGGATGGAACTCCAACATTAAAACCATTAAGTGCCAATCCCGCGCCAATTCCAAGTGTTGCAGGGTCTATTGGTACATTATTTGGAAGTGATAATGGCTTAAGCGGTCCAGGTGCTGGTATGTTTTTTGAAATTGAAAATGTTGGCACTGACCCTGTCACTATACTAAGTTGGGACATTAATACTGCTGATGCCACATCTGTAGATGTCTATACAAGAAGTGGTACTTATGTTGGCTTTCAAGAAACCATGACAGGATGGACCTTATTAGGAACAGACAATTCAGTCGTAGCTCAAGGTGTTGATCAACCCACTCCTGTTGCTGTTGGAGGCATTACAATTAATCCTGGTGCAACAATGGGAATCGCAATGATTTCAGATGGAAGTTGGGAATATACAAATGGTACAGGACCTGCTAATCAATTATTTAATGATGGCATTTTAGAGCTCCGCTTAGGCACTTCAGGAACCGCTCCATTGGCAGCAGGCGGTTCAATATTTGACCCACGCGTATGGAATGGTGTTGTCCATTATGATGTTAGTGCTGCTTTAGCTCCTCCAACAGCTGTTCCAAGTTTAAGTTTGTGGGCATTGGCATTTCTGACTTTAGCCTTAATCGTATTAGCTACTCGTAAGTTAGTAAAATAATATTTAGTTTATAACACGTTAAAAAAAACCTGAGTTTTAAACCTCAGGTTTTTTTATATTCAACATTTAAAATTCAACGAGTCCCAAATATCTTATCACCCGCATCACCTAGTCCTGGCAAGATGTAACCGTTTTCATTAAGGTGTGAATCCACTGCTGCCACATATATTTCAACATCAGGATGTTTAGCAAAAACCGCATCCAAACCCTCAGGTGCAGCCACTAGAAATAAGCCAATAATGTTTTCACAACCTTTTGCCACTAAAGCATCCAATGTCGCAATAAAGGTTCCGCCTGTGGCAAGCATTGGATCAACGACCACAACTTGGCGTTGCTCAATTTCAGGTACTAACTTTTCATAATAAGCACGAGCGTCTAAGGTTTCTTCATCGCGTTCATAACCCACAACCGAAACACGCGCATTGGGTACAAGCTGCAAAACGCCATCAAGCATCCCAAGCCCTGCTCTTAAAATCGGCACTATCGTCATTTTTTTACAAGCTATTTGCTGAACTTCTGTTTCCCCAGCCCATGTATCGATGGTTATGGTTTCAAGCGGTAAATTTTTAGTCGCTTCGTAAATAAGCAAAGTACCAATTTCACCAGTAATTTCTCGAAATGACTTGATACTAATATTTTTTTCACGCAACAAACCGATTTTATGTTGCATTAAAGGGTGTTTGATTTCATGAATTGGCATAATTGTAATATTTATTTTAATAATGGTATTCTTATAATAATATAATTGGTAACATAAGAACACTATAATCATTTATTTCAAGCTATACCCTAAGTAATATAATCATAATAATGACAAGCAAATTAACAGAGATTCTCAATAGCCAGGATAAAAATAAAGTTTTACCCGAGGTTTATGATGAGTTAATTATTCTTGCAAAATCAGCTTTAAGAAAAAACATTAGACACAATACCTTGAATACTAGTGCGGTTGTGCATGAATCCATTATTAAGTTTTATAAAATAAAATCTCATTCATTTGAATCTCGTGGGCATTTTTTTGCCCTTATGTCAAAGATGATGAGAGAACTCATTATTGATTATGCTCGCAGTAAAAATGCCAAGATTCATGGTGGTAATTTAAAGAAAGTGACATTAAATGCTTTAAATGTCAGTGACGACAAGCAAGATTTTGAAATAAATCATTTGCTCGATATGGATTATGCCATGCAAAAACTCGCTGAATTTGATGATGTATTAGCACAATTATTAATGATGAAATTTTATGGAGGCTTAACCATACCAGAATTAGCAGACTGTTTTGAGACTTCGCAAAGCAGCATCAAACGTGAATTGCGAACAGCCAGAGCATTTGTGAAAGCCCATCTCAGTGATAATTGAATATTACTTAACCCAAATCCAAATATCGGAGTTTGGATTAAAGGTCTCTGGCTCTTGTCTGTAAAAAATGAACCTGTTTTTTCAATCCCAAATAATCTTTTGGGTAAATATCCCATAGCTTAGTAGCTTGTTTTGAATATTTTAATGCTTGTTGTTTATCCTTTCGAAGAATCGCATACTCAGCATTAAGTATTGAATAAAATGTATTGTAATAATTATAATCCGTATCAGGAGCACAAGAGCTGTATTTTTTTATTGCTAATTCCTTTTCATCATTGCTTGTTGTTCTGTTTCTGATAATGAGGAAAGTATTTACGTATAAAGCCATACACAAAGATTGCCTATTATCAATATGTTTGTCAATTTTTCCCTTTGCTGAAATTATTTGATTGGTTTTGGCCGCTTGTTTGATATCATCTTTGGCAAGCAGAATGATTAGCTTGCGTGCATAAGCTTGAATCAATCTGCGGTCTAATCCATTGGTATTTTTCTTGTAGTAATTTATCAATTTATCATAGGAATCTAGTGCTTGCTCGATTAATCCTGCATTGTAGTATGTTGTGGCAAGGGCTTTTAAATTAAATATATAGTTACTGGGCTTTTTATCTGGGTACAAAACATCAATCTTATCGACAGCCATTTTTTTATATTTTAAGGCTTTGATTGCATCGTGCCTAATTTCATATTCAAACGATTTCAATTGATAATTACGAACTTGTTCTATGCTATTTTTTAGTTGATGTTTGCTAATATATTCATCAACTTTGTGCATGTGTACACTCGCTTCCTGGTAGCGTTTTTGAACCAAATAAGCATAGCTAATATCTATTCTGGTTTGGTATATTTTGTAATCCTTGTTCTTTAGGGTCTCAAGAATTTTCAAAGCCTCTTGCAACTTTTTTGATGCCTTCTTGCCTTGACTTATATTCATCAGAGAGTTGAATTGAGCTGTCATTGCCTCAGTCAAGGTGATTTTATCTATTGGTTTTCGACTTCTAGCAAGATTTTCTACCTGTTCGTATACTTTAATTGCTTCAACATCCTTGCGTTGCGTGTTAAGTAGTTCACCTTGAATGATGCTTAAATTTTGACAGTTTGCATCTCCTGGAGAAAAATCAACAACACAGGCATCATGGGCTTTAACAATAATGTCCTCTAATAAATCAATTTTTTGTAACTCAATATAACTGGTGAAAAGCACAGCCATTAACGGGTATTTAATGCTTTTATCAATATTTTTATCATCTTTGAGTTGTTGTAGTGCTTCATCCAATAAGTTTTCAGCGGTCACTTCAGACTTGCCTGGTAGTGGGCGGGCTTTTTTAAACATATCTTGCAAAAATTCGGCTATTTGCTTGGACTTTTCGCTCTCTATTTCTGCCAAATCTTTTTGTTTAACTGCTAATTTTTGCTGTTTTACGGCTAACTTTTTTTGCTCATCAGCAATGACTCTTTGTGATTCGGCATAGTGTGCCTTTTGTATTGAGAACACTGTGGAGCCAACTAAACTGGCAGATGTCATGACAATAGCGAATGTGACCAGTTTGTTTCTTTGAATCAGTTTAGTTAAATAGTACCAATAACTCGGTTTCATCGCTGTTACAGGTTTATTGTTGCAGAAATCACGCAAATCATTTGCAAATTCTTTAACCGATTCATATCTATTTTCAGGCTCTACCGACAAGGCTTTTAGTAATATATTTTCCAAATCACCTTCGATCTTGCCATTGGCAATTTGAGTTAATTCAGGAAATAAAGGCTCTTGCTCATTACTGCGTTGTGTCACCCGCATGATTTTTCCTGAAATAAGATTCTGCTCTCTTTCTTGTTGAGTTTTATGCTTAAACGGGTGATAACCGGTGATTAATTCATAGGTAATAATTGCCAAAGAGAACAAGTCACTGTGGGTGCTGGCTGCTTTGCCTTGCAGTTGTTCTGGACTGGCATAATAGCGTGTCATGATTTGGGTGGCAGTATTTTTGGCTTTGGCTTCTTCGTTTAAATCCAATAACTTGGCAATACCAAAATCCAACAACTTAACTTGCCCATCATCGGTGACTAGAATATTACTGGGTTTTAAATCTCGGTGAAGCACCAATTGTTGGTGTGAAAAAGTCACCGCAGAACAAATTTGTAAAATCAATTCAATGCGCTCATGCAATGTGGGTATTTTTTCGATGCAATAGTCGTCAATGTCTT
>JALSIL010000023.1 GCA_026990095.1 Lysobacterales bacterium | reverse complement strand
CTATTCAAAATCAACAGAACAATTGCAATTGGCAATGAAATAATTCTCTGTGGAAAATGACGACCTGTAGTTCCAGGCCATTATTTTTTTTTCAGGGTCGACTAACATAGTCACTCCAGGGAAAGTTTTTGTATCAGCAATACCGCAGACAATTGAAGATTATTTTTTTAAAATAACTTAAACTCAGTGCAGCGATTTATCTAGATTAATATGAGTATAATCAAGTTTTTATAAGGTACTGGGGGATGTCGGAATTTGTGAACTAATCTACTCTAAAACTGCAATTTGTCAGTTTATCTGGGTTCTTTGTTTGTTAATCAAAATACTGCCCAGGACAATTTTGCTAATTTAATATTTGTATGATTAAATCAAAGATCAGTTTGTTAGATTTCACATAAAAAGAAATTGTAGAATAAAGGCAGTTTTTTGAATGGGTCAGCATTTTGAATATCAAGTTAAGATTGGCTTTTGCAGCACTTTACCTCACTGAAAAAGCCAGCTTTTTGACAATAATAATGAGGTAAAATTTAGGAGAAATGAATGAATAACCTTACAGCACTTTCTTTGAGTATTGGCGGTTTGGCGGGGCTTGCAACCTTTTTGGCGGTTGGTCCGTTAAGCGGTATTTTTTTAATCTGGGCAGCAACGATTGCATGGGCTGCTTATTTTGCCTTAGGTGGTAACAAGCAAGCAGCAATAAATACTGTTGTGTGTGAAATTTTTGGTGTGTTTATGGCAACTTATGCAGCATTTTTGATTACCAGTATTGCACCGGATGCTGTGCTTGGTTTTCCACTAATGGCTGCAATTATTGTTGCGGTTTCAGTGACTGTGATGTGTTTAGCAGCAAATGTACCCGCACTTTCCGCGATTCCTGCCAGTGTATTAGGTTATTCATCTGCATTCGCTTATTTATTGCAAACACCTGATAAATTGACAAAAGATGTATTATTAAGTGTTTCTTTTGATAATCCAATGATTGTTATTTCTGTTTCTATCGTTGTAGGAGTTGGTTTTGGGATTTGGTCTGGAAATCTTGCTGCTAAATTAACTACGGTTACGGATTAAATTAGAATTGTAATTATTCTGAAAAACGAGTGCGGAGAATTCCTGTTAGTACAGGTTTGCATTTTCCAAGCTCGTTTACATATTAATATTTTTTTACGCGGGTCTTATTACTTGAAATCAAATCCATTTTGGGCAAGGAGACCAGCCTCAGGTTTATTAGCCCAATTCACTGGTTCATGTTGTTGAATTTTGGGCTAGCTTTTTAAATTTTTTCAATGGGTTGTCGTTTACCCTTGAGCCAGAAACCCAAAAGGCCAAATCCACAAGCCACTAAAAGCCAAGTTGCAGCTGATGCCGATCCAGTTAGTGATACCTGAAAAAGTAACAAAATACAGATAAAGGTGATAGCTTTTAGGATGATTTTTTTCATGGTTAATAGTTGTTATGGTTAAAGGGGTTTTTAACAATTCGATTTTTTATCCCGTTATTGTAATTATGGTTTACCCTGAGAACTGATTCGCATGCTCCACTGATTATGTTTCCATTTTGCGAGGAGAACCGCTAAATGGTAAGTTTTCTTAAAAACTAAACTGTGGAGAATAAGAAGCGATTCTTTATTTTCTTAAATTAGAACTTGCCTAGCCGTTCCAAACTTCAAGCAGCATAAACAAGATTGCTACAATGGACGTCGCAAATATCATTAATAGTAAAATGCCTTCAATTGGTAATATTTTGTTCATGCTTATGGTTTTTTGAGTCGCCGACTTAATACTGACAATAAATCCATTTAATGTTGAGATCTCCATTCTGACTAAACGGAGCTGTCAGAAAAAAGTTTTAATAAATCGACACTTCAAAGCAATCAGTTTGTATTAATTATGCGGAAAATGGCTGAATGTGAACTGAATATATTTAGGACTTAATGTACTTCGCGCGGTCACGACTACGGATTTCTAACGACTGAGTTTTTGCCGATAGCTGCGTTACTAAAACAGTTGCGTAGCTCGCTATGCGCCTGTTTTAGTGCCTTGCTCTCAACAAAAATCAGTGCGCTATAAATTCCGCATCCGTGACCGCACGAAGTATAGTGCGGCTTTAGGGGTGAAAGGTACAGTAAATAAATCACATGATTATTGTGACTTATTTACTTGGATTGTGAGAAAAAAAGTCGTTTAAAAATAAACTGCGAAAAATGAAAATAGTTTAATGAAAGGGGCTTACTATTTAACTCGTTTAGTTAATGACGAATAAAAAGCGTGCATGGAATAAGTTGGGCAACGGGTGCATTCCTAAGGTGTATTTTGCAAAGTGTCCAGCATATATCGAATGGAATCAGCTTGGGAATTGTTAACTTCGCTTTTAATAAAAATTTCTACTGGGCTTACTGGCCTACCATAATAGGCTTCATTTAGGGAGTCACGAGTAGTTAGAATGGAACCTTCAAGTGTTAGACCAACAAATGCACCTTTAGCCCTAGCATATTGCAACACATCAGAAGTTGCGGCTTGAGTGCCAATTCCTATCGGGCCTAGTGCAATACTTGCATCGCTGCCTAATTGTAATTTTGAAGACAATAATGCATCCATGCCGCGATCTGTCATAATTAAAAGTACAACTTCGGCCACTTCGAGACCGATCTGAAAACCTACACTTATGGAGCCAATTGAATAAAACCCAGGGTAACTCCATTGATTATTTTCAATGTCATGGCGGAATAAAACACCAGTTCCGCCGGAACCGCCAAAAATAAACCCACCTTTAAGAAGTGTGGGAATAATCAGGATGCCTTTTGCCCGAGTAAAATGATTACGAAACCACTTTAGCTCCGGGTCATCATTAAAGTTTTTTAAAGTTACTTTACTTTCATTAACAATTTCAAAAGCCGTTTTTTGGTCCTTATTGAGGTCAGCAAAGGCCGGTGCGTTAAAAAAAATCAAGAAAAGGGAGATCAAAAATAATTTATTCATTTTATGCCTTGAGAAAATAGCGTGATGCCATAATTTAAACCGGTTGATTTTTTAATGCAATTTATAAAAGTGTAATTTAATGAATGATATTCTAAATAAATTATAAGGCATTGAAAGTTAATATTATTTTAATTGTTTTTTATTTGTATTCAAGGTGTTGGAATCGGCGGATAGCTAGTTTTGTAACTATTTTTCCGACTTAGAAGACGGATAAAAAGACAAGCAAGTTGTTCAAGTTATTTCATGAGCGTTTCTAAGTTAAAGCAGTACTATAAATTCCAGTGTAAGCATTCAATACGCGCTCCAGGCTAAATTCCTGTTTAATATATTTTCTGCTTTTTTGCCCAAATAGTTTTTTTTCAGGCTCATTCATGTCAATTATTTTTTCTATAGCGTGGGCAAGGGAAACAGAGTCGCGAGGAGGTATCAACAATCCGTTCCAACCGTCTTTAACAATTTCTCTGCAACCAGGCATATCGGTTGTTACAATGGGTTTGCCATGCCACCCGGCTTCAAGAAGTACGCGAGGAACCCCTTCCCGGTAATAACTAGGTAATACAAAACAATCGCAAAGTTGCATTAGTTCGGGTATGTCTTTTCGTTCACCAAGATAATTAATATCATTAGCATAGGCCTCAAGGATTGAATTTGGTACGGCCTGTTTACCTTCGCTGGATAAAGGGCCGACTAACACAAAATCGATATCATCCCTGACTTTTCTGATTTGACGGCTTGCTTCAAGAAACTCTACCACTCCTTTATCTTTGACTAAACGGGCAACCATTAAAACAATATGTTTTCGAGTTAGTCCTAATGAATCCTTGAAACCTGGTTGAAGTTGTAACTGTGCTATTTTTTTATCGTATTCAATAATATCTATACCGGAACCTTTTACCAGGATAGCTTTATTTTTTTCTACCATTTCATTTTCCAAAAAATAATTATAATCATCTGTGTTTTGAAAAATTGTTGTGACGGAAGAGGCGGAAGCGAATCGTTGAGAAACTTTGTAAACTGGTTTTAAAGCCTTAGCCAACAAGGAATCCGATGAAAAAACGTAGCCCATACCTGTAATTGTTCGTACACTCATTTTTACATCACTATAACTAGCGGCAATCGGCGCTATGAGTGCTGGTTTGGTATCAAACGCATGAATAATATCGGGCTTTACCTGATTGAAAATTTTAATAAGTTGAAAAAATGATCGAATATCTGCGATTGGATTGATCCAGCGGATTAATGAGTATCTAAAATAGGGAATATCATTTTTGACAAAGATTACCCCATCTTCAGAGCCAGCTGCGTAAACATTAAATCCAGTCTTTTTTAGGGCAATCAAAAAAGATTTACGCATACGGACATCTTCACCACCAATAAACATAATGGATGGTTTTTTGTTATTTTGTTTCATCATTTTGATCAATGAGACGCTAAGGTTGAAAAAAAATCTGTAAAACTGACTTACAAAAATATCATTTATCACTTACAATCATAATAACCTAAATCTTCTTGGTTTATTAGTTCCAATTCCAAATTTGAAAAACCAAGGTAAATTATCAGATTTAATAAATAATCAATTTCGGTTGGAAACAAACCATTCGTTAATTAAACATTTTATTGTCTAAGATTTTATTAAATAACTGTTTTGCACCGGGTGGATTAATGAATTATTGATGCAACTTAGGTTGCTTGCTAGTCATTATTGTTGCTCATCAACCTTAAACATATAGGTATGACGAAACTGACGCATAGTACATTGAGTGGTTTTTTTTGGATGTCGCTTGGTTCAGGAGCACAAGCTATCCTGCAATTAGTTGTGTTAATGATTTTAGCCCGCTTGCTGACACCTTCAGATTTTGGTGTCGTTGCTGTGGCACTGGTAGTGTTGGGGTTTTCTATTATTTTTTCGCAATTGGGTGTGGGGCCAGCAATTGTTCAACGTAAAGTACTTGAACTAGAACATTTACGAATGGCCTTCACACTTTCATTATTGTTTGGCTTAATCATTACTGCACTTGTTTGGTTGTCAGCACCCGAAATATCAGGGTTCTTTCGCATTTCGGAATTAACACCTGTTATACGTGCCATGTCATTTATACTTTTTACGGTCAAAAATACCTCACTGCATCCATAATAATCGATTTACATTCAGTATGTTACAGAATTCCAAAAGTGTATTTTTCAGCGTAAACAGTATATGTTTTTGTTGCAAAGCATATCAGTGGTATCAGAATCGCTATTGCAGAGAGAATTGAAGTTTCGCATTTTGGCAGCCATAGACGTAATTACCTTTGCAGTTGGTTTTGGTGGTGTCGGTATTATGTTTGCTTTGATGAATTATGGTGTCTGGTCATTGGTAGCAGCTTATCTTGCCCAAGCATTATTGAAAACATTAATCCTTTTATATAAGCAACCTCATCCCAAACTACCAATAATACACAAGCAAGCTTTCCTGGAGTTGATGAATTTTGGTGGTGGTTTCACTTTAGCACGGATTGGTAATTATCTTGCAGGCCAGGGAGACAATTTAGTGGTAGGAAGATATTTAAGTGCGGAAGCATTAGGCATCTATGGTCGTTCTTATCAGCTTATGTCAGTGCCAGCAAGTCTTTTTGGTCAAATTGTTGATAAAGTGTTGTTTCCTGCAATGGCAAAAGTTCAGCAAGACCCAAAACGCTTGGAAAAAGCATTTCGCCGGGGAGTGGCTTTGATTGCATTAATGATTTTGCCAACGAGTGCAGTTCTGTACTTTTTAGCTCCGGAATTGGTTTATGTAATGCTTGGCCCGGACTGGGATGGGGTAGTATTACCATTTCAAATTTTTTCAATTGGTATGTTATTTCGTACCAGTTATAAACTGAGTGATTCAATTAGTCGTGCGACAGGGGCGGTTTACCGAAGAGCATGGCGGCAAGCTGTCTATGCTTTATTGGTTATTGGTGGTGCTTATTACGGGCAGCGCTGGGGGCTTGCTGGTGTTGCATGTGGGGTTCTGGGTGCAATTACCATCAACTTTCTGCTTATGGCAGAACTTAGCTTAACATTGGCCAAAATGAAATGGAGGAGCTTCATAGCTGCCCATGGTGCAGCAGTTTTGTTAACTACAATAATTACTCCAGAGATTTGGTGGATCGCTAACTTGTTACGAGAGTTACAATTTTCTGCTGTTGAGCTTTTGTTTCTTGCAATCCTAATTATTTTACTGTCCGTCCTTTTTCTGGCTTTGCTAATGCCTAAGTTAATTCTTGGTAAGGACGGCTTATGGATGATACAAACCTTATTCGACTATTTCCCGGGAAATAAAAAATATGCTAGACAACAAACTTGAAGTGCAAGAACCAAGTATAGAATTAAGCAGTGTAAATGATACTTCTAGCTTGATTGTTATTAGACATCTTCTGGAAAAGCTTCATAGTGAAGACATCATTTATTGTCACTGGAAGAGTAATGAACACGTGCGCGAAGGCATGTTAGGTCAGGGCAAACGCATTAAAATCATTTTCCAAATAACAGCTTAAATCGGAAACTATCATTCCATGCAGCTTTCAGTCTTTTTTTATTCATACTCATTGTAGAAGATTCCTTCTGAAGTAAATTTAAGC